>JAFVXS010000236.1 GCA_017501025.1 Alistipes sp. | reverse complement strand
CGGCTCTCGAAGACACCGTGAGTCGATGGGTAGGTCACCATCAGTGCAGCCAACTCGCCGCTATACTGTTCAGCTTTTGCTTTGAGGTCATCGACATCGATATTTCCCTTATCGTCGCACGCTACGGTTACGATTCGCATACCTGCCATAGCTGCCGATGCAGGGTTTGTGCCGTGAGCCGATTGCGGAATAAGCACCACATTGCGGTAGCCCTGACCACGACTTTGGTGGTAGGCACGGATAACCATCAATCCCGAATACTCGCCCGCAGCTCCCGAATTTGGCTGCAACGAACAGGCCGCAAAGCCCGTAATCACCGACAAGTCGTGCTCCAACTCCTCGATAAGCTGCGTATAACCCTCGCGTTGGTCGGCAGGAGCGAAAGGGTGTATGTTTTGGAAACCTGCCAGCGACAGCGGTTGCATCAGCACGGCAGCGTTGAGTTTCATAGTGCAGGAGCCGAGCGAAATCATCGAGTTTGCCAACGAGATATCTCGCAACTCCAAGCGTTTGATATATCGCATCAGCTCGGTCTCGGTGCGGTAGCGTCCAAATACAGGCTCTGCCAAGAGTGGCAGCTGACGACGAACCGACGCTGCAATATGCTCACGCTCGACCATCTTAACACGCTTTGGACGACGACCCGCAGCCTCGGCAAATATCGAAACTACCGCCTCGACCTCCGCAGGTGTTGTAACCTCGTCGAATGCGATGCGTACCTTTGCCTCGTTAGGGTAGTAGAAGTTTATGTTGCGTTCCAAAGCGATTGACTCGATAACCGAAGCCTCTGCCTCGATTTCGATTGTATCGAATATGGCGTGCGACGTAACCTTATAGCCGAGAGCCTCGATTGCCGCAAGTGCCGACAATGCCGAGAGGTGTGCCGTCATAGCCTTCTGTTGCAAACCCTCTTTGCCGTTATATACGCAGTGGAAACCTACAATCGATGCCATCAAAGCCGATGCAGTGCAGATGTTCGATGTTGCACGCTCACGTTTGATGTGCTGCTCACGCATCTGCAACGACATTCGCAAAGCACGATTGCCGAGTCTATCGACCGATACGCCGATAATACGTCCCGGCATATTGCGTTTGAACGCCTCTCGGGTGGCAAAATAACCTGCCGAAGGGCCTCCGAAGCCCATAGGACAACCCAAACGCTGCGATGTTCCGAACGCAATATCGGCATCCCACTCTGCCGGTGCAGCAAGCAGTGCCAGCGACAAGAGGTCGGCATCGACAGCCACCAAAGCACCTACGGCGTGTGCAGCAGCCGTAAAGTCGGCATAGTCACGCACTTCGCCATTTGCGGCAGGATACTGTACGATGGCACCAAACTCTTTGCCCGTAAAGGTGTAGTCGGCATAGTTATCGATAATCAACTCGATACCGAAAGGTTCGCAGCGGGTCAGCAATACGTCGAGTGTCTGCGGATGGATATTCTCATCGACAAACATATAGACACGACCTTCGCGAACAGCCTCACGCGAACGCAGAGCGAACATCATAGCCATAGCCTCGGCAGCAGCCGTACCCTCGTCAAGCAGCGAGCAGTTGGCGATATCCATACCCGTAAGCGAGCAGATTGCAGTCTGGAAGTTGAGCAGAGCCTCCAAACGTCCCTGCGAAATCTCCGCCTGATAAGGTGTGTAGGAGGTGTACCACGCAGGATTCTCGAATACGTTTCGCATAATGGCAGCCGATACGGCGTTAGGGTAGTAACCCATACCGATAAACGAGCGGTTGATGCGGTTTTTGGCAGCCAACGACGTGATGTGCTGCATATACTCATACTCGCTCATAGCCTCCGACAGTGCCAGAGGTTTTTCGAGCCTGATAGATTCGGGAACAACCTGACCAATCAACTCATCGAGAGATTTTACGCCGATGCAGTCGAGCATTTCGCCCAATTGTTGAGTCTTAACGGTACCGATGTGACGGTTAATAAACTTATCGAACATAACGTTTCAATTATAGATTTTGCTTTATCGTACAAAAGTAATAAATTTTGCGATATACGCCAACTCGCATAGCCGAAATTTTGAGTTGTTTTTCGGTTGTTTCGAGGCTTCTTCTACTATTTTGCAGTGCGACAAGAGCCTTTTTTATCGACAGAGTGTCGAAAAGGGGTACTTTCGTGGTCGTATTTATGCAAAAATAGATATATTTGCACCGCAATTTGGAAATAAAAAGAGGAGATGAGAGAAATGAACGCTTTTAAGAAGATTGAATTTTGCCCTAAATTTTTCACTACGCTGCGTAACTACAACCGCGAAACTTTTGCCAAAGATTTTATGGCGGGAATTATTGTCGGTATCGTTGCCATTCCGTTGGCAATCGCATTCGGTATCGCATCGGGCGTAGGTCCTACGGAGGGTCTTGTAACGGCAATTATCGCAGGTTTGCTGATTTCGATATTCGGTGGCTCGCGTGTGCAGATTGGCGGACCTACGGGTGCGTTCATCGTCATCATTTACAGCATAATCCAGCAGTACGGCGTAGGCGGTTTGGCGATTGCAACCGTTATGGCAGGCGTTATGTTGGTGATGATGGGTATATTTCGTCTTGGAAACATCATCAAGTTTATGCCCTATCCGATTATTGTCGGCTTTACGGGCGGTATTGCAATCACCATATTCTCGACACAGATGAACGACCTCTTTGGTTTGGGTATAGAGGATGTTCCCGCAAACTTTATCGACAAGTGGGTCTGCTACTTCCAAAATATCGGAAATATCAATTGGTGGTCGTTTGTGGTAGGTGTTCTCTCGATTTTGATAATCGTCTATACCCCACGTCTTTCGAAGAAAATTCCCGGCTCGTTGCTTGCGATTGTCGTTATGACCGCAATCTGCTGGGCTCTCAAATACTTTGGAGTTACCGACTCGGTTAAGACCATTGGTGACTTGTATCAGCTCCCTTCGGGTTTGCCATCGTTGCAACTTCCGGAGATTGCTTATGGCGAGGGCGAAACCTTCTTCTCGACCGTTCAGTCGCTACTCCCTGTGGCATTTACGATTGCGATGCTCGGTGCTATCGAGTCGCTGCTCTCGGCTATGGTTGCCGATGGTGTGATAGGTGACCGCCACTGCTCCAATACCGAACTTATCGGTCAGGGTATCGCCAACGTGGTCGTTCCATTCTTTGGCGGAATCCCTGCAACAGGTGCTATTGCCCGCACGATGGCAAATATCAACAATGGTGGCCGTACTCCCGTAGCAGGTATAGTTCATACGGTGGTGTTGCTGCTTGTCCTGCTCTTGTTGGGCGGTTTGGTCGGTGCTATTCCTATGCCGTGTCTGGCAGGTGTGCTGATTATGGTGTCGTACAATATGAGCGGTTGGCGTACAATTCGTTCGATGTGCCACCAGTCGCGTTCCGATATTGCTGTTCTCTTTGCAACACTCTTGCTGACCGTGATTTTCGACCTCACAATCGCAATCGAGGTTGGTTTGGTGATGGCCATCGTACTCTTCCTGCGACGCATTATGGAGAATACCAATATCTCGGTTGTTCGCGACCAGATGCAGGTACACCACGATGGCGAGGCTATGGATGAGTGTCTTGCTATTCCGAAGGGTACGGAGGTTTACGAGATTGACGGTCCGTTCTTCTTTGGCGTAGCTACCAAGTTTGAGGAGATGGCACGCGTACGTTCGAATGCCCAGATTCGTATTGTCCGTATGCGTAAGGTGTCGTTTATCGATGCTACGGGTCTGCACAACCTCGAAATATTTGTCAATGCCTCGCTCGAAGAGGGTCGTACAATCATCTTGTCGGGTGTAAACGAGCAGGTTTATCGTTCGATTGAGCGTGCAGGTCTCGTTGCGAAGGTTGGCAGCGAGAATGTTCTCGACCACATTGACAAGGCGTTGGTGCGTGCCGAGCAACTCTCTGCGACGCTCTTTGGCAAGCAGTAGTTACACTACTCCTTTGCCGATTTTACGGCAACAAATTTTGTAAATTCGTTTTTTTTTACGACATTTGCCCCCGATTCAGGCGGTTATGGGATTTGCACCCCGTCCGAACGACGACCCGAAGCTCTGTGCCGAAGGATTTTTCCGAAGGTATAGTTCGCGGAGAAGTGTAGAGTTGGGACGACGTTTGCAGATTGAGTGCCGCCGTAGGTAACAATAACACAAAAAACAAAACACAAAATGAAAAAAATTTCTATCAAGGCCGCTGCTCGTGCCGAGTATGGTAAGAAGGCAGCAAAGGCATTCCGTCGCGAAGGTTTGGTACCTTGCGTAATCTATGGTGGTGGCGAGAATGTTGCATTCGCAGTTGATGTAAAGTCGCTCAAACAGCTTATCTACACTCCTAATTCGTACATCGTTGAGATCGATATGGATGGTAAGATTGAGAAGGCCGTTTTGCGTGAGGTTCAGTTCCACCCTGTACGTGAGCAGATTCTCCACATCGACTTCTACCGTGTTCAGGAGGGTAAGCCTGTATCTATCGCAGTTCCTGTACGTTTGACAGGTAACGCCGAGGGTGTTAAGATTGGTGGTAAGTTGGCTTTGTCGGCTCGTAAGTTGGTTGTTAAGGGCTTGGTTGAGAACCTCCCTGACGAGTTGGTAGTTGACGTAACTCCTTTGAAGGTTGGTCAGACAATCTTCGTAGGCGACCTCCAATATGAGGGCTTGCAGTTCGTATCGCCTGCAACACAGGCTGTATGTGCAGTACGTGTAACACGTGCTTCGCGTGGTGCTGCGGCTGAATAATAAAATTTTCGTCGAAGATGAAATTTCTTGTTGTCGGCTTGGGTAATATCGGTGCAGAGTATGCCGAAACCCGCCACAACATCGGATTCAAGGTGTTGGACGCTCTTGCAGAGTCGTCCAACACCTCTTTTGTAGCCTCGCGTTATGGAGCGATTGCCGAGTTGCGTCATCGCGGACACACCATAACTCTGCTCAAACCATCGACCTATATGAACCTCTCGGGTAAGGCGGTGCGTTATTGGCTGGATGCTCTGAAAATCGACACGTCGCAACTACTTGTGGTGGTTGATGATATCGCCCTGCCGTTTGGCGAGTTGCGTATCCGCACCAAAGGTAGCGATGGCGGACACAATGGTCTGAAAAATATAGCCGAACTTATCGGTACAACAGCCTATGCACGTATGCGTTTCGGCATTGGTGGCGACTTCGCTCGTGGTCATCAGGTCGATTACGTCTTGGGCGAGTGGAGTGCCGAGGAGCGAGAGGCAATGCCGGCACGCCTGAAACTCTTTGGCGATGCTGTGTTGTCGTTTGCATCAATAGGCTTGGAGCGAACGATGAACTTCTTTAACGGCAAGTAGGGGCTGAATAGAAAGGTAGTTTATCGGCTTTGCCGCTCTGCGTTTTTTCGAGGGCTTTGCCTCAAAGGATAGGAGATCTGGGACAAATAGGACTTTTAGGAGAGCCGCTTTGCGGCTATTTTTTTTGTCTTTGGTCGCTCGCCCTAAACTCCCTAAATTCTCTAACCTCCTTAACCTCCCTCCCCGGCGGTTAAAATACCTCCTGCAAGATAGAGATAGATTTCACGTTGCATATCGATTCGAGGTGCAACGTGTAATATTTTACCATCTCGGATAGCATCTGTCGGCGTTCGTTGCGGTTGAGTGGCAGACGTGCGAGTTCTCCGAAGTCGGCAGTGAGCAGTCGATAGAGTAGTGCCGAGTTCTGCTGCGACATAGTATCGTTGTGCAGCAATATTTCGTGCGTAAAACGTCCCTCACGCATATCGAAAATCATCCCCTCCTCGAAGTCGGCATTGGGTGCAAATCCGAGGTGGTGGCTGATATTTGCCAGAAACCACAGATGAAAATTTGCCACACCCTCGTCCAACGAGTCGAGGGCTTCGATACTGCCCCAAACGAAGTCGAAGAGGTCGTCGTTCCGTTCGCTCTCGCCGACGAGCCGATACACAACCTCTGCCATAAATAGGGCGATGGTCGATTTGCGGATATCGAAACGCAGCGACGACAACAAAATCCCGTTCTGCACATCACGCAGACGGTGTAGTTCCGATTTTGACGATATTAACCCCTCGAACAAGAGTGCCGACAGTGGTTGAAAGTGTGCCATCTTCGATGAACGACCACGTCCGGAGCCTAACCCCTGCACGATGTAGCTTTGGCGACCGAAGGTGTCGGTAAGCATATTTACCACCACCGACGACTCTCCATATTTTATGGTGTTGAGTACCACACCGCGGGCTTTGTAGCTCTTCATTCTGTCGGGTTATAGTGAAATCTTCTCGATAGTTTCGCGAAGGTGCTTTGTATCGAGATGGGTGTAAATTTCGGTTGTTATTATCGACTCGTGACCCAACATCTCCTGCACTTGTCGAATACTTGCACCTCCTGCGAGCAGGTGTGTGGCAAATGAGTGGCGGAATGTGTGTGGGCTGATACTCTTGTCGATATTGCATAGTTTGCAAGCCTCCTGAACGATAAGGAAAACCATCACTCGGCTCAAAGGCTTTTTGCGATTGCTCAAAAAGAGGTGGTCCTCCGATGGAGAGCACTTTACGGAGCGACGGTCATCTAACCAGAGCATAATCTTCTCGCGAGCAACCGAGCCGATAGGGACCAATCGCACCTTATCGCCCTTAC
Source organism: Alistipes sp. (assembly GCA_017501025.1). Lineage (GTDB taxonomy): Bacteria > Bacteroidota > Bacteroidia > Bacteroidales > Rikenellaceae > Alistipes. The sequence goes on along the minus strand of JAFVXS010000236.1, from coordinate 36 downwards.
CTTGCACGCGGATATATCCCTCGCCAAAGAAGAGGT
>JAFVXS010000235.1 GCA_017501025.1 Alistipes sp. | reverse complement strand
GGTAACGCAGTCGTGCGGCAGTCTCGACTTTATTGACATTTTGACCGCCTGCACCACTCGAACGAAAGGTCTCCCAAACGACATTTGCGGGATTGACGCTTACCTCGATACTCTCATCTACGGCAGGCGTTACCGCTACCGATGCAAATGTTGTCTGTCGCTTGTTGTTGGCGTTGAACGGCGATAGTCGCACCATACGATGTACTCCGTTTTCGCTTTTTAGATATCCGTATGCAAAGTCGCCCTCAACCTCCATTGTGCAGGACTTTACACCCACCTCGTCGCCTGCCTGATAGTCGAGCATCTTCGTACGATAGCCGTGGGCTTCACACCAACGAGTGTACATTCGGAGCAGCATCGATGCCCAATCCAACGCCTCGGTACCTCCTGCACCGGCATTGATGTCGATTATTGCACCCATCTTATCCTCTTCGCTGCGTAGCATATTACGCAGTTCTAACTTCTCGATGGCTGCAAGTGTTTGGTTGTACGATGACTCGATATCCGACTCGTCGGCAAGCCCCTCTGTGATAAATTCGGGCAACATCGACAACTCCTCGACCAATGTGGCAACAGCGTCGTAGTCGGTTATCCAACTCTTTATCGAGGCGACTTTCTGTAACTGTTTTTGTGCAGATTCAGGCTCGTCCCAAAAATTGGGTTCGAGAGTCTTCTCCTCCTCGTTTTGAAGGTCTATGCGTCGCTGTTCGATGTCAAAGACACCTCCCCAGCGTATCCAGACGCCTTACAATCTCCTTAATCTGTTCCTGTTGTATCATATAATTGAAATTATCTGTTATGTTTTTTTTGTTTGTGTCGATACTAAAATTATGCAATGAAGCCCTCTTTGCTATTTCAGATAGTCGTTAAAATAGTCTGTGACTTTTTGCATCAGGTGTACTCGGTCGCGGCCTCGTACGTTATGTTCAGCCAATGGGTATGGGAAGTAATCAACCTGAACATTTGTCGATATGCAGTTGCTGATAAAGTTCAGCGAGTGTTGCCATACCACAACATTGTCGATAGCTCCCTGGCAGATAAGCAACTTGCCCTTCAAATCTTTTGCTCGTGGGATAAGCGAGGTCTTGGCAAAGCCTTCGGCGTTGGTCGCTTCGGTCTCCATATATCGCTCTCCGTACATAACTTCGTACCACTTCCAATCGATTACAGGACCACCTGCAACGCCTACCTTAAATATATCCGGGTAGTTTACCATCAGCGATATGGTCATAAAGCCACCGTACGACCAACCGTGTACACCGATGCGGGATGAATCGACCCAATCGTGCGACATCAGCCAACGTAAACCTGCCATCTGGTCCTCCATTTCGCATACACCGCATTGGCGATGTATAGCCTTTTCGTATGCTGCACCGCGATTTGATGTGCCACGGTTGTCCATTACGAATACCACATATCCGCGTTGTGCCATATACATCTCCCAGCGACGAAGTTGTGCTTGGAATTGGTTGCGTACCATTTGAGAATGGGGACCACCATATACATATAGTATTACGGGGTAGCGTTTTGTTGCATCGAAGTCGAGAGGCTTTATCAGTCGGTAGTAGTTGTCGTATTTGCCATCGGCACTCTTTACGGTGCCCAACTCGATTGGGGCATAGTTGTAGCCTATGGATGGGTCTTTGGCTGCAAAAATCTCACGATATATCTTGCCGTCGGTCGAGAGTATCGCCACCTTGCGAGGTACGTTGAGCGATGAGAAGTTGTCTGCCACATATTTTCTGTCGTTCGAGATATGACAGGTGTGCCAACCCTCTTCGCGTGTCAGTTGTTTTGTGCGACGTGTGCGAAGGTCGATAACAAACAAATGTCGCTCTACGGGCGAAACCTCTGCCGAGTAGTAATATACCTTGTCGGATGTGTGGGCAAAATACTCCACATCGGCATCCGTTACGGTCAATCGCTCCAACTGCTCGGTCGAGAGTGTATAGAGATAGAGATTTCTATATCCGTCACGATTGTTGGTCGTGTAGATAAAGCGGTCGTCATCGATAAATGTAATAGGGTGTTGCGGCTCGACCCAGCACTCATTCTGCTCGGTCAGCAGAGTCTTGATAAATTCGCCCGAGCGAGCATCGTACGCATTGAGTCGAACGTGTTTTTGTTGGCGGTCGATGACCTGCACATATATAGTTTTGGAGTCGGGTGACCAAGCGAGATTGGTGATGTATCGCTCGGAATCGAAATCACAGACTTTTAAGTAGATATAACGCTTTGCGGCAACATTATATACACCGACCGATACCAACTCCGATGCCATTCCGTTCATCGGGTAACGAATCTCTCGAAGCGTGCCTGTGCGAGTGGTGATATCGAGCAGCGGGAACTTGCTAACCCTCGATTCGTCCTTTTGGTAGAAAGCCACAAACTTATTGTCGGGCGATGGGAATATACCTCCGCTTATGCCGAACTCGTTTCGTGATATGCTTTGTCCGCAGACTATTGCAGGGTTGTCGAATGAGGTAATAGCTGTCTCGTTGCCCTGTTCGTCAATCCACGCAATGTTGTTTTTGCGATTGATCGCATACGAATGTTTTGCCTTTGGCTTTTCGCTAACGAGTGAGTCGGTGCTGATAAGACGTCCCGAACGAATGTCGAAACTCTCGACTTTACGACTTTTGCGGTCGATGTGTTTGTATATCTTCGGGTTTTCCGAGTCGAATGTCACTATATAGTTTTCGGGTGCCAATTTCGGGTTGAGGATTGCATCCTCCATTGTCAGCAATCGACGCTCTTCTCCCGATGCGGCGAGAGTAACGACGAACAGCAGGGCAAGTAGCAGGTTTATTTTTTTCATTTCGAAACAGTATGAGTTTTAGAAAAGATATTTCTCGGTTTTGACACGTTCGATGTACTTCAAAATCTCCTCCCACGCCTCTTCGGCAAGAGTTGTTCCCACGACCTCGATAACTTTGCCGGCAGTGATAGCACCGATTGTGCCGCACTGTCGCAGCGAAAGCCCCTCGCAGAGTCCATAGAGAAAACCTGCGGCATAGAAGTCGCCGGCACCTGTTGTATCTACACGCTTTGCTGCCGCCATAATGCCGACGTGAATAACTTCGCCTTTGTGCTTTATCAAGGCACCCTTCATTCCGATTTTAACCACGGCAAGTTCGCAAAGTTCCGATATTTTTTGGAGAGCATTGATAGGCTCCGGCTCGTCGGTGAATACTTTTGCTTCGTCCTCGTTTGCAAATACGATATCTACATATTCGGCTACGATACGACGTAAAAAGCCCAAATTCTCCTCGACGACATTGAAACTTGCGAGGTCGATGGCAACCGTTAAACCGCAACACTTTGCCTGCTGCATTACCGACTCAATCAGTGTGTGGTCCTGTACCAAATATCCCTCGACGTAGAGACAGTCGTAGCCCTCCAATACACGAGCATCGATTTCGTCGGCACTCAACTCCAAAGCTGCCCCGAGGTGGGTGAGCATTGTGCGTTCGCCGTCGGTCGAGATAAGCGATATACACTTGCCCGAGCGGTGTTTGCCTCGAAATATTACAGGGTTAATGCCGAGATTTTCGAGGGCCTTCTCGAAGTAATCGCCCGTAGTATCCTCGCCAACTTTGCCGATAAATCCTACGGTCGAGCCGAGACGTGCCATAGCTCGTATGGTGTTGTCGGCAGAGCCGCCTAACGATAGCGAGTATCGCAGACCTGCAACCGACTTTCCGACCTCGGCTTGCAATGCACTATCGACAAGCGACATCGAGCCTTTTGCTATCTTGTATTTCGAAAGCACTTCGTCCGATTTGAGATTTACCAACATATCGGTCAGTGCGTTGCCTATTCCTATTACGCTCTTCATTATCTTATTTTTAGGTTTTTGATTCGGGTTGTTAAATGGATAAAATCTTCACAAGTTCAACATTGCTTTGGCGGATGGTCTTTGTGCGACTTATTGCCTGCGTGAATGGAACATAGACCATATCTCCGTTGCGAATACCTATCATCACGTTGCGTTGTCCTTCGATTAGGGCGTCGATTGCTGCACGACCCATTCGCGATGCAAGTATGCGGTCCGATGCGGTAGGGGAGCCGCCACGTTGCAGATGTCCGAGAATGGTTACGCGTGCATCGTATTGCGGATACTCTGCTTTGACACGCTCTGCAAGACCGAATGCACCTCCCGTTTCGGGATTCTCGGCAACGAGTACGATAGCCGAATTTTTGCTCTTGCGAAAGCCGTTGTCGATAAGCTCTTTGAGTTGGTCCTTGCCTGTGGTCGATTCGGGGATAATTGCAGCCTCGGCACCAGATGCTATGGCTCCGTTGAGTGCAAGATATCCTGCCGAGTGACCCATAACCTCGACGAAGAAGAGTCGCTCGTGCGATGTTGCCGTATCTCGCAACTTATCGACAGCCTCGACAATGGTGTTGAGCGCAGTGTCGTATCCGATAGTCAAATCGGTACCCGACAGGTCATTGTCTATTGTACCCGGGATGCCGACTATTGGCACATCGAACTCCTCGGCAAAGGTGCGGGCTCCGCTTATGGTGCCGTCGCCACCGATTATGACAAGTGCATCGATTGCAGCCTTTTGCATATTCTCGTATGCTGTTCGGCGACCCTCGGCTGTACGAAACTCGTCGCATCTGGCACTTTTGAGAATTGTGCCACCACGCTGTATGATATTGCTGACGCTATCGGAACGGAAATCCTCGATTTCGTTGCGAATAAGACCCTTGTAGCCACGCATAATGCCCTTAACCTGCCAACCATTATAGATGGCAGCTCGCACTACGGCTCGTATTGCAGCGTTCATTCCCGGTGAATCGCCTCCGGAGGTCAAAAGACCTATACACTTGATTTTTTTCATCTCTACCCAAACGGTTAATTACCATAGATTTCGTTTAGCAGCATTGCCAATCGTAATCCGCCGGCAAGGAGTCGCTTCTCTACAATCGGTGCAGAGTAGTTGGCGTACTGATACCACAACTTCTGCCCCTTTGGAGAGGCTATATACAACTCTTGTGCAGCTTTGTGGCTCTCTTCAAACCAATCACGCGGAGTGCCTTTTGCTATTGCAGCACGCTGCTCCGCAGTCAGAATCTTATCCAACTGCTGTTGCCATTCGGTGTAACT
>JAFVXS010000234.1 GCA_017501025.1 Alistipes sp. | reverse complement strand
TTATCGCACTGTTGATGGGTAAAAAAGTTCGCGGATGGATACTTTTCGCATCGCTTGTAGCGTGGATTGCCCTTATATTCGGCACACTTATTGCAGCTCTTTCGACAAGTGTCGATAGTTCGGTGAATGAGGTTGAACGCATAATGAGTCCTAATGCGTATCACTCACAACCTTCACACACAGAGATAGAGCCCGACGAGTTCCAAAAACTTGTAGAGCAGGCCGATGCCGAAAATATCGACCGATAATATACCTATTTATTTGACCATAAGCGTTGTGGAGCGACATTTTTTTGTCGCTCTTTTTTATTTTAAAATAAAAATCATATCTTTGCAAAATATATGCAGTTTTTAATTTTGACAAATCATATCACAAACCCATAAAATGAAGCGACAATTTCTACTTCTCTGCACGATTTTGACCATCGTAGCGTGTTCTAAATATGCAGACGAAACATTCGTACCAGAACCGGAGCGTGAGGGTGCAATCAAAGCTTTTAATGCTACAATAGACGACAAAGCGACGGCTCGTGTCGGTATCAATGCCGATTACAAAGCGATTTGGCACGAGAACGATGCATTGACAATTATTGCATACGATGCAACCGATGCAGCAGCCACGCCGACTCTCACCGAGTGCAACATCGACAATGAGTCGATTTCGCAAACAACATCGAGTGCAAAATTTGTCTGCAAATCGCCTATCTACACCACCGACGAGATGTATGCCATATATCCATACAACGCTGCGTATGACGGTGCGGCATTCAAGGGCGGAGACGAATCGGAGCGAACATTCCGCCTTACACTGCCCGTTCAGCAACGAAACAACGACGGATATTTCCGCTATCCGCAACTTATCGGCAAGTGGGACCAAAGCAAAGGTATGTTTATCTTCAACAACCAATTCACAATATTGGGTGTAACTCTCACCTCTTCGACAGCCTGCAAACTCCGCTCAATTTCGGTTACGGGCAACAATAACGAGAAGATGTGGGGCGATGCCGAGATATCGAGTGCGGATGGAAGCATAACATTTACCGAAACAGCACTTACCACCGCCCGTATCGATTGCGACAATATCGCTCTCGGCACAACAAAAACCACAATCTACATCGCTATTCCTCCGCAGAACTATGAGAAAGGTGTGACGGTCAATATCGCCTGCGACAAGGGGTCAATGTCAAAAGTGCTTAAATCAGGAGGTTTCGACTGTACTCAATATGTCAATACGGTAGTCGAGTTGCCTGCGGTAGCCGTAGAGCTTACTCCGAGTGCAATTACTGCCGATGTTGTTCGCGTAACCGATGGCTCGGTCGTTATCGGTTGGACAACCACAGCTGACAATATTGACTACTTGTCAGCCCCTTACCCATATCAATCGGCATCTTATGCCAACGATATGACCCTCACATTCAAGGCTTCGATTTACAAATCGGCAGCTTGTAGCAGCGATGACCTTATCGTCTCTTATGCCGGTATCAGCGGAGCTTCACTCTTCACCAAAGTACAAAAGCCACCACGCTTTATATTTACCAATTTGAAACCATCGACCGACTATTGGGTCATTATCGAGGATACGACCAACGGCAATGCTATATCGGCTCCGTTAAAGGTTACAACATCTGCTCCAAAAGCTGATATCAATAGCGTTGTTACAGCCGATGCAAAAGTTGGAGATTTGATTTTGTACGAAAACTTCAACAAATTGATATACGGAGGCGACCTTGCAAGCCGTGCTGCGGGTGTTTCACGTGGCGACCGTAGTTCCATCACAAGCATAATCTATCCAGAGGGCGAATTGAGCGATTACAGTTCAGCCTCTGCCGACAAAAAGTTCTATCTGGTGGATGACTCTACCGAGATAGGTCTGTTCAATACGCTCGATGATATTCTCGACGATATGGGGCTCATCGATTGGGGTTGGATTGGCGAAGCATCCACTGCAACCGGAGGCTCTGTTTGTGCCCGCCCCGGTTATGTCAAGATTGGCACAACATCGAATCGTTCTGCCATCGTTACTCCAACTCTGGCAGCTATTCCTGATGGCACTGCTGCCACAATTCGTGTCGATTTTCGTGCTTGTCCTTACGGTGGCAACTCTGCTACCGTTACCGCAAGCGAAAAGGATATTATCGTTAAAGAGCTTGTCGGCTCGGGATTAGAATCGAATTGGAATGTCACATACAGTAGCGAAGGTGCTGGTGCTGCATTGACACTCGATGGTAGCTACAACACCGATTGGAAAGAGTACTCCGTTGAGCTCTCAAATATAACAAATCTATCGCGTATTGCGATTGGCGGTAATGCGGCATCGGGAACAACCACAAACCGTTTTATGTTGGATGATATCCGCATTACCGTATTAAATCTCGCATCTGCAACAGAGGTGCGTGGCCGCATAACGGCTCACGCTGACGATGGTGGTGATGGCGTAGGCGGTGTTATTGTAAGCGACGGCTATTCGGTTGTTGAGACCGATGATGACGGTTACTATACGATGACCTATAATGCAAATGCCAAATTTATATTCTACACCACTCCTGCCGACAGGGAGATTGCCGTTGATAGCAGCGGCTATCCTCTGTTCTTCAAGACTTTGAGCGGTAGCGGCATCTACAACTTCACTCTCGACCGCAAAATCGCTGTGCAGACAAAGTGGCATCTCTACGTAATGGCCGACCCTCAAACTCACGAAGCAAGTGGCAACAGCAACAAACTGTGTTTAAGCCGTTTTGCATCCAATATTGCAGCCGATTTGAAATCAACAGTCTCAACATACGGTTACAATAGTGCTACAAGTGTCGGTGGACAAAAGCGTGCATACGGTATGGTACTCGGCGATGTTTCGTGGAATAGCGGCAAAGCACATATGAAGGCAATGCGTACAGCTATGGCTGCCGACAAGACGTATGTAGAGTGGTTTACCGTTCCGGGCAATCACGATTGGTATGCGACCGATGATGACACAAGCCCTTCACTCGACAACTACCATAGTGTATTTGGCCCATCGTGCTACTCGTTCGACAGAGGCGATGTTCACATTGTCGGAATGAATAACACAATCGCATCGGACGGTGTCGCAGTCGCCGACTACGGCAAAGGATTTACGACAGCCGAATTTGCTTGGCTAAAAAAAGACCTTGCAAAGGTAAGCACCGATAAATGC
>JAFVXS010000233.1 GCA_017501025.1 Alistipes sp. | reverse complement strand
GGGTAAGCGTAAGTAAACTTTGCATGGCGGGTTTTCGTAATAAAATATCAAACGAAGAGGTTGCCGAATTGGAGGCTATACGTTTCGGGGGCGAGATTGTTATTGTCGATAACGACTCCGCCCTTGAAGAGACGTGTCAAGCACTTGCCAAAGAGCGGGTGTTGGGCTTCGATACCGAAACCCGACCCTCGTTCAAGGCAGGGGTAACCAACAAGGTGGCTCTACTACAACTCTCGACCTACGAGCGTTGTTATCTGATTCGCCTCTGCAAGGTTAAACTCTCCAACAAACTTTTGAGCATCCTCCAACGCAGCGATATCATGAAAATCGGTGCAGATGTGGCGGGTGATTTGCGTTCGCTCGGAAAGTTACGGTCGTTCACGCCACGCGGATTCGTCGATTTGCAGTCGGAAGTCGCAAAGGTGGGCATCGAGGACAAGAGTCTTCGCAAAATGTCGGGAATTATTCTGGGTAAACGGGTTTCGAAGGCCCAACGATTAAGCAATTGGGAGGCTCAAACATTCACCGAGCAACAGAAGATGTATGCAGCAACTGATGCTTGGGTTTGCTTGAAGATATATGATGTTCTGACCGACAACCTCAAATCCTGAATCGCTCCTTGCCGATGCCGCCCGCTCATCATTCACAAATCAAATAAGTATTGAAAACAGATGGAATCAATCGGATTTATTCAATGGTGTCTTGATAATCTCAATTATTGGACCATCACGCTACTGATGGCAATCGAGAGTTCGTTTATCCCCTTCCCGTCGGAGGTTGTCGTTCCTCCGGCAGCGTATAAGGCTGCGGCTACGGGAGAACTAAACATTTGGTTGGTAATCCTCTTTGCCACTATCGGTGCGCTTATCGGTGCGCTTGTAAACTACTTCCTTGCTCTCTGGCTCGGCAAGCCGATAGTCTATAAATTTGCCAACAGTCGCTTTGGCCACATGTGCCTTATCGATCAAGCGAAGGTCGAGAAGGCAGAGCAATTCTTTATCAAGTATGGAGTTGCAGCGACACTTGTAGGCAGATTGGTGCCGGCCGTACGACAACTCATATCGATACCGGCCGGTTTAGCAAAGATGAATTTGGCAAAATTTGCACTCTTCACCTCCCTCGGCGCGGGTTTGTGGAATTCCGTATTGGCAGCCATGGGCTACTATCTCGAAGCGATAGTCCCCGAGGAGCAACTCATATCGACCGTAACCAACTACAGCCACGAAATCGGATACCTCATCATTGCAGTAGTGGCATTGGCACTCGCGTATATTATATACAAAGGTGTCAAAAAGAGATAACGCACATCTCATACATAAAAATGGGGCAAAGAGTTCGGCTGATCCATTGCAGACATCCGCTCTTTGCCCTATTTCAGTAACAGAAAGCCCAAATAACAAGCAACGATAGAGATCGCACAAATCGAACGCACCACCCAGCCCCGACACTTCAACATCGGCACCGTAAAGAGCGTTGCCACGGCTCCGAAGAACAGTAACTTCACAACATTGAAATCCGCATAATCGTAGACATTTCCCCGACTGAAAAGGTCTGCCGTACAGAGTACCAAGAAGTTGAACAGGTTACTGCCGACGATATTACCCACCGCTATATCGTAGTTTCGAATTCGCACCAATGCAATGGTCGATGCAACCTCCGGAAGAGAAGTTGCCACGCCCAGAAATATAGCCCCTGCCAAGCCCACACCGAGATTATACTTGGTGGCTATATCATCGGTTATGTAGGTCAAAATCACACTCATAACCACAATAACCACCGCTGCAACGATAAATCGCAACACAATCTGTCGCAGGGTCAGTGTCACAGGCTCCTCATCCTCGCAAGTTCCACCTTCGCAACTCTCGCCCGCAAGGTGACGCACAGCCAAAGCGTAGAT
>JAFVXS010000232.1 GCA_017501025.1 Alistipes sp. | reverse complement strand
CACAATCGACAAAAGAGAGTCGAGACCATTCATTGCAGCCGATTTGATAGGTACACCGATTACAGGGACGGTTGTAAGTGCTGCTGTTACGCCTGCAACGTGTGCTGCACCGCCTGCACCGGCAATAATAGCACCTATTCCGCGTTCACGAGCCGTAGTAGCATACTCGAACATAAGGTGAGGAGTACGGTGGGCACTGATAACGCGTTTTTCATATTCGATACCCAACTCTTCGAGTGTCTCGCAAGCCGATTTCATCACATCCCAATCGCTTGTCGAACCCATAATAACTGCAACTTTCATAAGCAATATTTTGTTTAAGTTTTTTAGTAACTTATTGATATTAAAGAGAGAAGCCACCGAAACGTATGTTTACAGTGGCTTCAATCTGTCCGTTATATGTTTACGCTTTTGTCCTGATATACAGCACTTTGACGGCAGCATCCTATGTGTACGTGTGGTTGTCGATGCAAAGCGGAGTCCAGCCCCTTTAACCTATGCAGCCCGAAAAAGCAGCTCTGCATAAGCATCATCTCCAACTCTCTAACTAACCCAAATGAATACCGCATCATCATATGGCAAAGGTATGTTAAATGGCTAAATCGGGAAAGACAGGTATGTTGATTTTATTAACAATTTTTAATCAATTTTGTGCGTAAAGATATTTTGTTGTATTTTTTTGAAAATTTCCTATTTGATGCTTTTTTTTATGGAAAAATCTTTATACTTTTGCCAAAATTTAATATGCTATGACGTATCGATGCAACATAACGTCTTCGTTCCGAAGCGGGGCGACTCTGCAAAGGGGACGAGTGTGTATGCCCGGTGCGAATAGTGTGTGCAATGCAAAATAGAGGAGTGAGGTGCGACTGCGTCTCGCTCCTTTTTGTTTTAAGATCGAGAATGTTTAACTAAATATATTTTCTATGTCGTTTCTTTCAGATAGAGTTCAGCAAGAGGGTTTGACATTTGATGATGTGCTGCTTGTGCCTGCATATTCGGAAGTGTTACCACGAGAAGTGAGTGTTCAGAGCCGTTTTTCGAGAAACATCCCACTTAATATTCCTATCGTATCGGCTGCGATGGATACCGTAACAGAGGCTCCTATGGCGATTGCAATAGCGCGAGAGGGAGGTATTGGTGTGATTCATAAAAATATGACGATTGCTGCACAGGCTGCTCACGTACGTCGTGTAAAGCGTGCCGAGAACGGAATGATTGACGACCCTATTACCATTACGGGCGACAAGTGTGTTGGCGATGCTTTGGCACTGATGCGTGAGAACAAGATCGGAGGTATTCCGGTTGTCGATGCGGAGATGAATTTGGTAGGTATCGTAACAAATCGCGATTTGCGTTTTCAGAAGGATATGAGCCGTCTTATCTGTGAAGTTATGACCTCACAGAATCTGGTTACCATCAACGATACTGCAAGCGAGGATGTTGCCGATGTATTGTTGCGAAACAAAATCGAGAAACTCCCTGTTGTCGATAAGAATGGCAAATTGGTAGGATTGATTACCTATAAAGATATAACAAAGGTGCAGGACCACCCTAACGCTTGCAAGGATGCAAAGGGACGTTTGCGTGTTGCTGCCGGTATCGGTATTACTCCCGATGCAATGGAGCGTGTTGATGCTTTGGTTGCAGAGTCGGTAGATGCAGTAGTTTTGGATTCGGCACACGGACACACTCGCGGAGTTGTGTCGCTGTTGCGTAAAATCAAGGAGAAGTACCCTACTCTCGATGTTGTCGTGGGAAATATTGCAACGGCAGAGGCGGCACGCTATTTGGTCGAAAATGGTGCCGATGGTGTTAAGGTTGGTATTGGTCCCGGCTCTATATGCACAACCCGTATTATTGCGGGTGTCGGGGTGCCACAGTTGAGTGCTATATATGATGTCGCTTCGGCTATTGCAGGCAGTGGTGTTACGGTAATTGCCGATGGTGGTTTGCGTTATTCGGGCGACGTTGTCAAGGCGTTGGCGGCAGGCGGAGATTGCGTGATGTGCGGTTCGATGTTCGCAGGCACGGAGGAATCACCTGGCGAGACGATTATCTACAACGGTCGTAAGTTCAAAACTTATCGTGGTATGGGCTCAATCGATGCGATGAAGGCCGGCTCGACAGACCGTTATTTTCAGGATGGTGAGACGGCTACCAATAAACTCGTTCCGGAGGGTATTGTTGGACGTGTGCCATTCAAGGGCTCGCTTGATGAGACTATATACCAATTGGTTGGTGGTATTCGTGCGGGAATGGGCTATTGCGGTGCAAAGAGTATCGAGATGCTCAAAAAGGCAAACTTTATCCGTATTACTGCAAATGGTGTGATTGAGAATCATCCTCACGACATCACTATCACACGTGAAACTCCAAACTATACACGAGGCGAATAATTTTTTAATAAGGAATATTAGGTTATGAAACAGGATATGATTGTCATTTTAGATTTGGGTAGCCATCACAATACGGTGGTTGCACGTGCCATACGTTCGTTGGGCGTATATAGCGAGATTTATCCACACGATATAACAGCCGAGGAGTTGAGCAAACTTCCAAACGTGAAGGGTGTAATTATCAATGGTGGCGAAAATAATGTTATCGATGGTGTTGAGATAGATGTTTGCCCCGAGATTTATGGGTTGCAAATACCTATTATGGCGGCTGGTCATCCGAAAGCATTGTGCAAAGATGTTCTGCCGGCATTTGGCGATGATGTGGATGCTATTGTAGATGCAGTCAAAGGTTTTGTTTTTGATGTGTGTCACGCCGAAGCAAATTGGAATATGACCAACTTCGTAGCCGATCAAGTAGAGTTGGTACGTCGTCAGGTTGGCGACCGTAAGGTGTTGCTTGCACTGTCGGGCGGTGTCGATTCGTCGGTTGTTGCAGCACTGTTGCTCAAAGCCATTGGTCAGAATTTGGTCTGCGTTCACGTTAATCACGGATTGATGCGTAAGGGCGAATCGGAGGCAGTTGTCGAGGTGTTCCGCAACCAATTGAATGCCAACTTGATTTATGTCGATGCAACGGAGCGATTCCTCACGAAGTTGGAGGGTGTGGCTGATCCGGAGCAGAAGCGTAAGATTATCGGTGGCGAGTTTATTCGTGTATTTGAGGAGGAGGCTCGCAAGTTGGATGGAATAGATTTTCTGGCACAGGGAACTATCTACCCCGATATCGTAGAGAGTGGTACAAAGACAGCAAAGATGGTCAAGTCGCACCATAACGTTGGTGGTCTGCCCGAAGATTTGCAGTTTGAGTTGGTAGAGCCATTGCGACAGCTCTTCAAGGACGAGGTGCGTGCTTGTGGCGTTGAGTTGGGTCTGCCTTACGATATGGTCTATCGTCAGCCATTCCCTGGCCCGGGTTTGGGTGTGCGTTGCTTGGGTGCAATTACTCGTGAGCGTTTGGAGGCAGTGCGTGAGTCGGATGCGATTCTTCGCGAGGAGTTCGCTCGTGCAGGTTTGGATAAGACGGTTTGGCAGTATTTTACGGTAGTGCCTGATTTTAAGTCGGTTGGAGTCCGCAATAATGCTCGTTCGTATGACTATCCCGTTATTTTGCGTGCCGTAAATACGGTCGATGCGATGACGGCAACTATCGAGCAGGTTGATTGGGCGATTTTGATGCGAATTACAGACCGCATTTTGGCGGAGGTACCTAATGTAAATCGTGTCTGCTACGATATGTCGCCAAAACCAAGTGCGACAATCGAGTGGGAGTAGATTTTACCTAACACAATATTACATCTGCGAGGAGGAGTCTTCGCAGATGTATTTTTTTGTCATAAAATGTCGTTGAACAATAGAAATTTAGTACCTTTGTGCGGAAAATAAAGTACTATGGGAAGAGAGAATATCGTTTTTGGAATCCGCCCCGTTGTCGAGGCAATCGAATCGGGCAAGCAGATTGAGAAGATTTTTATGCGTCGAGGTGCCGAGGGACAGCTGATGACCGATTTGCGTGATTTGTGCTTTCGTCATCGTCTGCACGTTCAGGAGGTGCCGGTTGAGAAACTCAACAGATTGACTCGTGGCAGCCATCAGGGCGTAGTAGCTCTTATGGCGGAGATTGAGTATGTGCAAATATCCGATATTTTGGAGCGAGTTCCCGACGATGAGACACCACTCGTAGTGCTATTCGATGGCGTTACCGACATTCGCAACTTCGGAGGTATTGCCCGTTCAGCCGAGTGTGCAGGTGCTCACGGCATTATTACATCGTTGAAGAGTTCGGCCCCTGTGAATGCCGAGGCGATGAAGGCTTCGGCAGGTGCATTGGCCCGTATTCCGGTGTGTCGTGTAGGCTCGGTACGAAATACAATCAAGTCGTTGCAGGCGGAGGGTTTCCAGATTGTCGCAGCGACGGAGCATAGCCGTAAATTGATGTACGATGCCGATTTGCGTCGTCCTACGGTGATTGTTATGGGCTCGGAGGAGCGTGGAATATCAAAAGAGGTTCTCAAACTGTGTGACGAGCAGTTGGCTATCCCGATGATTGGAGCTATTGAGTCGTTGAATGTGTCGGCGGCGGCTGCCATTATGCTCTTCGAGGTTGTGCGTCAGCGTATTGGCGATATGTAAAATCTTCTGCTATGGATTATGTACCATTGTTGTCCGCATATATTGACGCTATGGAGAGTGATGACGTTAATAAATGGCGGACTCTGCACGGCGTAATGCCCGTACGTCGTCCCGACGGCCGAGTATGGTGCTATGTTGGCGGAATGTCGGTGGTATTTAAGGTGCGGTATCAGGGACGTCTGCACAGATTAAAGTGCTACATCACTGCAAAGAATAATCTTCGCCACATCTACGGTTATAAATATTACGAAAACGAGCTGTTTATCGATGTCCCTCTATGCGGACCTGTTTGGGCGGATGTTATTTTGGATAGGTGGTATGAGGGCGATACTCTCGAAGAGGAGCTGAAACTATCCCCTACTGCGGAGCGAATAAAGGAACTCTCGGAGATGTTTCAAAAACTTGCCATTGAATTGCTTTCGCAAGAGTGGGCTCACGGTGATTTGAAACCCGAAAATATCCTTATAAAGAACAACCAGATGGAGTTGATAGACTTTGATGGTCTGTACTCTTCGACGTTCTTGGGTTGTGTGTCGGAAGAGTGTGGAACACCGGGATTTCAGCACCCTTATCGCAACGATTTATACTCCAAAGAGATTGACGATTATCCTATCGCAATGTTATATACAATGTTGCGAGCGATGATCTACGACCCTTCATTATCACAACGTTTCTACGAAGACGGCACATTTATTATCTCGCCATATAATCTGATTTTTTCGGGCAAAGATGCGGGTTTTGACTATGTTATGTCGCTATTGGCTCGCAATTGCGATGTGCTGGCATATCGCATAGGAGAGTTGTTGCTGTCGAAAGAGCCTGCACTACCCCAACTGCAAAATCTTCTATCGTGTAAGGTTGTTCATCGTCGCAGCGACGAGCCGTTGAGTGCCGAGGTCTTTGGCAATAAATGGGGTTTTGTCGATTCGCAGGGCATAGTAATCGAGCCGATGTTTGATTTGGCGTTTGATTTCAGCGAAGGTTTGGCGGCTGTTAAACTTGGAACGTCGTGGAGTTTTATAGATCGTTTTGCCCGTCTTGTCATACCTTGTGCAGAGTACGATGCCGTAAAGCCCTTCCGCGATGGTAAGGCAGTTGTCGTAAAGGATGGTAAACGAATGGCAATAGATAGATCGGGTGCTATTCTACACGATTGATTATCAATGCGATATAAAACTTTGTAGTTCGGTGTAGAGGCGTTGTACAGGCAATCCCATTACATTGAAAAATGACCCCTCGATACCCTCGATAGCGGCATATCCAATCCACTCCTGAATACCGTATGAGCCTGCTTTGTCGAATGGATGATACTTCTCGATGTAGTATGTAATCTCTTCGTCGGTCAGTTTTCGAAATCGCACCGTACTATCGACAGAGAATGTGTGTGTATTACTTGCCGAACGAATAGTTACACCCGTAGTGACAACGTGGGCCCTATTGTTGAGCAACGACAACATCGCAAAGGCATCGGATGCATCTTTGGGTTTGCCGAGTATTTGATTATCAACGATAACTACGGTGTCTGCCGTAATCAGAATATCCTTTTCCGATAGTTTGAGAGGATAGGCTTTACTCTTTGTTTGCGACAAGAACGATGCGACCTGACTCACGGGCATTGTCGCAGGAAAAGTCTCGTCACATTCGAATTTTTCGGCAACCGTAAATTGAAAATCGCAATCGGCAAGCAGTTGTCGGCGACGAGGCGATGCCGAGCCGAGAATAATATTGTAATCCTTTAATCGTTCGTGTAGTAGCATAACTTGTGTGTTGATTTACAATATTATACAATGATTATTTTATCCAAAAGTTTAACATTTGTACTTCGTCCGCAAATGCTTCAACTTTTTCGCCCTGTCGGCACTCTATGGTTTGAGGCAGTGCAATGAACAGATAGTCGCCTGTTTTCAGGGTTGTAAGTTTTGATGCTTCGGCTACGATGGTATCGATATCCTTTACAAAATCGGCAGTCGTGAAACCCTGTTTTGTGATGCTGTCAATAGCAAGCGAAATTTTCTGCTTGCCAAAATTTTCGGGTTCAATCCAATCGGGGGATATTGCAAATGAGTGGTCGAACGAATACGCAGCTTCGCAAGGCTTTCCTTCGCCTATAAGTTGTGCTTTGACATCGCGTGCAACGAATGCGACACCAACACCTATGGCATCGTAGCAGCGTGGAGCAAATCGACTCTCTATGTGCTTGACAATGCGACTGATGCGAACAATAATACCGCAACCGCATACGATGTCGTTCGAAAAGTGTGGCAAGTAAAAGTTGTCGTTATTTCGCAACATCGCCGTATCGGGGCGAAAGGTAAAATAGGTCGAATCGCAATGACCGATATTGTTCTCTATGGTAATAATTTTCATTGTTTCAAACTTTTGACGATATCGTTACCTACCCTACGGCTTGTACCCTTTTCGCCCATCATTTGACGTAGATGGTCGAACTGCTCAATCATCTTTTCGCGACGTGTGCCGTTTGGCAAAATCGCTTGTAACTCGTTGGCAGCGGCTTCAATATCGAACTTTGCCGTAACAATCTCACGAACATACTCATAGTTGAGATTTATATTTACGAGCGAAATATAAGGAATTTTCAGGACGTATGGCTTTAACTTCTCGTAGAGCCAAGCGGTGCGATATACAACCATTTCGGGTATGCCGAACATTGCTGTTTCGAGCGTTGCTGTTCCCGATGTTACAATTGCAGCCGTTGATACCGACAGTGTTTCGTAGGTCGCATCGCAGAGATACTTTACATCGCTGTCGGCTATGATACTATCGTACAATGAGCGGTCGATCCAATTAACACCCGTTACGACGAACTGATAGGCAGGGAATAGTCGCGAAAGAGCCACCATATTTGGCAGATTAAGCGATATCTCGGAGCGACGACTACCCGCCAAAAGTGCAACTATCGGACGATTGTCCAAATTGTGTTTTTCGCGGAACGTTGCAGCGTCGGGCATATTGTCCGTTTTGGCTGCGATGGAGTCGGTCAGCGGATTGCCAAAATAGTGAGCATCAATGCCTTTTGAACGGAAATATTCAACCTCGAAAGGGAATATGGCATAGAGTCGTGAGACGTAGCGACGAATACTCTTTACACGCCACTCCTTCCACGCCCATACTTTTGGAGCGATGTAGTAATAGACCTTTATATTGCGTTTGAATGCCCATTTGGCAATACGCATATTGAAACTTGGGTAGTCTATCAAAATTATCACATCGGGCGAAAATTGCACGATGTCGGCTTTGCATTGATCTATCTGTGAGAATATGGTGCGGAGATTTTTCAATACCTGCCAAATGCCGAAAAACGACATATCACGATAGTGCATCAGGAGGTTGTTAATACCACCAACCTCTGCCATCTTGTCGCCACCGCAAAAACGAAATTCGGCGGTAGGGTCGGCATCCAAAATGCCACACATAAGGTTGCTGCCGTGCAAATCGCCTGATGGCTCGCCTGCTATGATATAGTACTTCATAAGGCTATAAAACTATTTTTTTACTCTTCGCCCAACAAATCGGGACGTAGTCGTTGTGTGCGTTCCAGTGATTGATTGTCCTGCCATTTTGCAATTTCGGCAAAGTTGCCCGACAACAATACTTCCGGTACCTGCCAGCCGTTAAATTCGGCAGGACGTGTATATACAGGAGGGGCGAGCATATCGTCCTGAAAACAGTCGGTCAATGCCGAAGCCTCGTCGCCAATAGCACCCGGAAGTAGTCGAACCACCGAATCGGTAATTATTGCTGCTGCCAACTCGCCACCTGTCAATACGTAGTCGCCAATCGAAATTTCGCGTGTGATAAGGTGCTCCCGCACTCGATAATCGACACCCTTATAGTGTCCGCAAAGGATGATGATATTTTCGAGTGT
>JAFVXS010000231.1 GCA_017501025.1 Alistipes sp. | reverse complement strand
CGCGACGAGGACTTTATAGAGCATATCTATTTGGCTTAGATGCACAATAAAATGATGTTCTTTAAGGAGAATGGTCGTTTCTATTTGTTGAAGATTTATGAGATTACGGAGGGTACCCGTTCGTCAAAGGGTCGTGCAATACAGAATGTTATTCAGATTGAGCCGGATGATAAGGTCCGTGCATACATCAATTGCAAGTTGTTGAACGATACCGAGTATGTCAATAACAACTATATCATAATGTGTACCAAAGAGGGTACTATTAAGAAGACCAAGTTGGAGGCATATTCGCGACCTCGTGCTAACGGTGTAAATGCAATCGTAATTCGTGAGGGCGACCAACTTATCGATGCAAAACTTACCAGCGGCAATGCCGAGGTACTTGTTGCATCGCGCGAGGGAAAGGCTATCCGTTTCAACGAGCAGACAGTTCGCCCGGTTGGTAGAACAAGTATGGGTGTTCGCGGTATTATGCTCGAAGAGGGTAATGAGGCTGTCGGTATGATATGTATCGAGCCTGATTCGATGCAGGATGTATTGGTACTCTCGGAGAATGGCTTTGGTAAGCGTACCAATCTCGATGAGTATCGTATCACAAATCGTGGCGGTAAGGGTGTTAAGACAATCAATATTACCGAGAGAACAGGTAAGTTGGTATCGATACAGGCTGTTACAGATCAGAACGATTTGATGATTATCAACCGTTCGGGCTTGACAATCCGTACATCTGTCGAGCAGATTCGTGTTGCGGGTCGTGCAACGCAGGGTGTTAAGATTATTAACCTCCGTGAGGGTGACTCAATCGCATCTGTTATGGCAGTTCCTGTAAGTGAGGACGTAGCAGAGGAGCAGACAGAGGTTGTAGAGACCACAAATCTTGCCGATGCTGCACCGGTAGTTGCCGAAGAGGCGCAAAACAGTGAAGAATAAACATATAAACTAATATTTTACAACTATGAAGAAAACGTTTTTAATGTTGATGGCTTTGGTAGCCCTTGTTGCACCAACCGTCACA
Organism: Alistipes sp.; assembly: GCA_017501025.1. Lineage (GTDB taxonomy): Bacteria > Bacteroidota > Bacteroidia > Bacteroidales > Rikenellaceae > Alistipes. The sequence goes on along the minus strand of JAFVXS010000231.1, from coordinate 2,909 downwards.
GCACAGAAGGTAGATGAGAAGGGTCTGCTTCAAAAGATGCAAAAGAGTGATGTTGAGATTGCTGACGCAAAGAAGGCACAGAAAGCTGCTGTATGGACTAACCGTACAAAGGTTTATGCTGACGCTTTGATGGCTCCAACAAAGGACATCGATTTGAATCTCGATCAGTTGGTACTTTTCCAGTGGGGAGAGCCAACCGATAAGCAGATGGATGCAAATGGTCGTCAGATTTTGGTCTATCCTTGGGTTAATGTTTATATTGCAAACGGTCGTATTACGGCGTGGGTCGAGACCAAGAGCCTTGTAAAGGAGAATGTACTCGATGTTATTATGGAGGCATCGAAGAAGGCTGTCGAACTTGATCCAAAGCAGTCGGAGAAGGTGCGTCCTATTTTGGACCAGGTTCTCGATTACTATGTTCGCTTGGGCGAGGTTGGCGGTTTGATTCCTGATTATGCAGCAGCTCGTGATGCATTCTTCCGCGTGTTGGATATCCACAACCACCCACTCTTCGAGAAGCCGGATGCAAAGTACTACTACATCATCGGTCAGATTTCGGCTTATCTTGGTTCGCAGGGTAGCGAAGATACAAAGGTTAAGTACTTCGAGGATGGTGAGAAATATCTTATAATGGCTCGCGATAATGGCTATAAGTGCGAAACAGGTCAGCTCAACTACTACCTCTTCCACTGCTACTATGGTCAGAAGAGCAAGGATGCTGCTTATGTTTTGAAGGCAAAAGAGGCTCTGTTGGAGGGTATCGAGAAGTATCCAAAGAACGAGCGTATTCTCGAAGGCCTTATGTCGCTCTACACTATGGAGGAGGGCGTAGGTAATCCGGAGGAGTTGGTTGCTCTTATCGACCGAGCTTTGGCTGATAACCCTACAAACCCAGATTTGTGGTTTGGTCGTGGTCAGGTGTTCTACAAATTAAAGAACTTTGACGAGTGCATCGTATCGTTCAAGAAGATTGACGAGTTGCGTCCAAACGACTATGATACCAACTACTATATCGGTATCTTCTACGCATCGAAGGGCGATAAGCTCAACCGTGAGTTGAATGCTCGCAGCGAGAGCATCAACAGCCAGGAGGAGTATATGGCAGAGCAGAAGAAGGTATTGGCAGTTTACAAGGATGCAGTTCCTTACCTCGAAAAGGCTCACGAGTTGCAGCCAAGCAACGTTGATTGTGCCCAGATTTTGAAAGAGTTGTGCTTCCGTCTCCGTAACGAGGAGGGTATGATGCCAAAGTACGAGAAGTATAATGCTATTTATAAGAAGTTGGAGGGTTTGGAGTAATCCTATAATTATTAAAGGGGCAGTAGGATTGGGTTTCTGCTGCCCTTTTTGTACCATATAATAAATATAGTATATGTTGAAGTATATACTTTTGTTTGTTGTTGCTTGGTCGCTAACGTCGTGCTGCAACGATATCAATGCAGAGTTGGCTCGGCAGGCACTCGATGAGTACGACCAGCCGATACGTCCGGCAAGCGAGGGTCGCAATCCGTGTTGGAATAAGTTTGCCAATAAGTTTATCTACGCGCCTGCTTTTGATTTTCCGATAGCAGAGGGTGCTGCGAATTATCGCTATACTGTAAAGGTTGGTGACGAGGCGTGGAGTTTTACGGCCAATGAACCTACCGCTCCGCTGACAAAGATTTGGCGAGATGTTAAGGTCGGCGAGGCTGAACTGATAGTCGAGGCTATGGATGCATCGGGAGCTGTTATCGACACGGTTGGACAACGCACATTCCGCCGCGATTTCCCATTCTGCCCACCATATAATGCCAACGTTCGTCCGTATCGAGAGTCGGCTGTGATGGGTTTGCTCTATGTGCATAATATGGATGCCGTGCAACATTGGAAGGAGTCGCAAGAGCCTTTGATGAGCTACTCGCACAATACCTATCCTGCAAAGATTATCAGTGCAACAATTCGCTCGGAGTTGTTATTGGCGATGTTGGTGCCATCGTACCGAGAGGATGCATTGAAGATTGCAGAGAATGCGGCAGCGTTCCTTATGGCACAATCGCGTAAGAAGAGTGATGTGTTGGCATATTTCCCTCCGACCTATTATAAAGATTTGATTGTATCGGGCAAGGATTGGAATGTCGGCAAGACGATGATGATGGAGGCTTGTTCGGCGGCAAATGCCTATCTCGACCTCTATGTTACTACCGGCAAGCCAATCTATTTGGAGTATCTGTTGGGTATTCCTGAAACCTATGAAAAATTGCAGCGAGAGGATGGCTCTTTCCCTGTTAAGGTCGATTTTGTAACGGGCGAAGCGGTAAATGGAGCTTCGGCAATGTTGCACCCGCTTATTTCGTATCTCGACCGTCTGCATAATACGCTGGGTGTACGTAAGTTTGAACCACTGCGTCAGCGTTGCGAGAAGTGGATGGAGGAGGTCGCTATCGAGCGTTTCGATATGTCGGGACAGTTTGAGGATGTGACTGTGTTGGGTCTTGAACCTTACGAAAACTTGACAAACTGCACGGCAGCTCCTTATGCATCGTATCTCTTGTTGAAGAAGGGATATACCGATAAGGAGTTCCACAATGCAATCGACCTTATCCGTTTGAGCGAGGACCAATTCACATTCTGGAATGATATTCCGAATAAGGATGGCATACGTCGTTTGCCTGCTCCTTGCGTATTCGAGCAGTATAAATATCGTACACCTGTCGATAATAGTGCGGCGAATGTTGCTCACGCCTTTATGTCGTTGTACGAGGCTACGGGCGATAAGTTGGCATTGGCAAAGGCGAAGGCTTTGGTGGATAATATTACGATTATGCAGCGTGCCGGTGACGGACATATCCCTACAACGTGGGATTACCGCAAACCTGACCATCACGCACGTCGTACCTATTGGATTAACTGCACATTCTCATCGGTTATCG
>JAFVXS010000230.1 GCA_017501025.1 Alistipes sp. | reverse complement strand
GCAGGACGTTTACCTTTTCTCGGGAACAGTCTGTGAGAACATCGAATACGGTCTTCCGGGTGCATCACGCGAGGAGATTGAGCGCGCAGCCCGCCTTGCAGGTGCGCACGAATTCATCTCAGCAATCCTTGTATGGCTCAATCTCCGATGCACGCACCTTCTGCATTACTGCAAGAATCTCTGCCTCGGTAGGTGCTACCAAATCCTTCTTCTTTGGAGTGTTTACGACAACCACATTGTTGTTGTCGGTTGCATAAGCTTTGAATACGTGGTTGATAACCTCGATAGGCATCTGGCTAATCATCGTGCTATCCATCTGCCATTCGAGCTCGGCATTCGGAATAGGCTCATTCTTGTAGAAGTGGTTGGTGTAGCGACGAACATAATCGCCATTGAGGCGGTCGTTGCGGTTTGCGTATGCACTCTCGCACGCACGCATCAACGAAGCCTTTGCAATCTCCAACTCGCCCTGTGTAAAGCCGTGACGGGCAATACGCAACAACTCGGTATAGATAGCCTCGAATCCTTTGAGCAATTCGCCATCTTCGGTAACGGAAATTGCGGTCAAGGTTTCGAGTGTAGGGCAGATGCCGACCGATGAGTTGCTGATATGTCCGGCGATGAACGGAGCGTCGGGTTTCATCGTAATCTCCGAGATACGGTTTGCGGCCATTGTGCGACCCAAAGCCTCTGCGGTCTTGATAAACTCAACCTGCTGTGTGTTGCGCATCTCCTTTGGTACGGCTTGGTGCTTGATGTAGAGCGAAGCACGGCTGTGTTGAGCCTCCGGGTCCTCCATAATCGAGATAATTGGCTCCTGGTTGTCGGGAACTACGATAACCTCCTTCTTGGCTGCATCGGCTGCCGGTGCAGGGATGTCGGCCATCAGTGTCTTAACCTGCTCCTCAATTTTTGCAGCGTCGATATCACCTACAACGATAACCGCTTGATAGTCTGGGCGGTACCACTTGTGATAGAACGATTTGATATCATCGTATTTGAACGACGACAGACCATCGAGGTGGCCGATAAGGTTGCGGTGCTCGTACTTTGTGCCTTTGAACAACGCCTTTAACAGCTGGATAGTCGAACGCCAGCCGGCACCGTCACGTGTACGCAACTCCTCTTTGATAACACCACGCTCCGAGTCAATCTCTTTTGGGGCGAGCGTAATGAAGTGCGACCAGTCGTGCAGTACGAGCATAGCGGTATCGATAATACCCTGACGCTTTACGGGAACATCGGTCATCAGATACGATGTGTAGTCCCAGCTTGTACCTGCGTTGAGGTTTGCACCAAACTTAACACCGATACTTTCGAGATACTCCATCATCGATTTGCCTGGCAGATTGGTTGTGCCGTTGAATGCCATATGTTCGAGGAAGTGAGCCAAACCCTGCTGGTTGTCATCCTCCTGAATAGCACCTACGCTATGAAGAATGTGGAAGTTAGCCAAACCCTTCTGCTTCGCATTGTGGCGAATGTAGTAGGTCATTCCATTCTCCAATTTGCCCATCCTTACATCTTTGTCCACAGGGATATACTGCGGAGCCGGTCCTCCAACCCTTTGGGCAAGGGCGGTAATTGCAAACATAGCTACAATTACCAATGTTAAAAATCTTCTCATCTTTTTGTTTGTATTAAAAGTTTTGTTGTCTATTCGGTTGCAAATATCCCCCCCCCCGATAATTTTCCAAATTTTGGCGGATTTTTTTGCGGTATATACAATGTTTCTATCCTTTGTAGGTATGTTATCTGTTTGGTGATGTTTGCTTACTTACTGTCACTCTTCGTACTCGAT
>JAFVXS010000229.1 GCA_017501025.1 Alistipes sp. | reverse complement strand
TCAAAAGCCTTGCGTTGGTCGTACTCGATTTGGTCGGGGCGAACAAAACGCTCGTCAAGCTCGTAACCGTGAGGATGCGTAACCACCAACTCATATTGTGCGGCATTGACCCACTCGGCAAAGGAGTTTGGAACAGCCTGCGGCAACGCCTTCGGATGCGGTGCCCAAGTAAGCACAACCTTCGGACGAGCCGTGCGTTTATGCTCCTCTATCGTAATCAAATCGGCAAAAGCCTGCAATGGATGGCCCGTTGCTGCCTCCATACTGAATACGGGACGACCCGAATACTTTATAAATTGCTCGATAATTCGCTCCTCGTAGTCTTCGCTCTTACTCTTCAACTGTGCAAACGAACGCACACCAATCACATCGCAATAGCAACCCATAACAGGTATAGCCTCCAAAAGATGCTCCGCCTTGTCGCCATCCATAACAACGCCACGTTCGGTCTCCAAACGCCAAGCACCCTGATTGACGTCGAGTACTATGACATTCATTCCGAGATTCATAGCCGCTTTCTGTGTACTCAATCGAGTACGACCAACGCAAGGCTTTTGAGGGTGCCGATTTTATATATGCAAAGAATTGGTCGGCATTTAATACCGAACACTATGGCGAAGTGTTGTCGATTGACCGCAATTGGACGGTCGATGATGAGAAGATGGCACTTACCAACAATGCCTATTTTATGCACTGTCTGCCTGTGCGTCGCAATATGATTGTTACCGATTCGGTCATCGAATCGGAGCAGAGTCTTGTGATTGCGGAGGCTGCCAATCGTGAGATTTCGGCACAAGTGGTGTTGAAACGAATGCTTGAAACGTTGTAGAAGGGGTGCCGTTATGGGAAATTTGGCAGATATAAAAGTTGTCAAAATCGGTGGAAATGTCATCGATAATGAGGAGGCTTTGCAGCAGTTTGTACGAGATTTTGCTGCTCTGCCATCGCCAAAGATAGTTGTTCACGGTGGCGGTCGATTGGCAACCCGTATGTGTGAACGGTTGGATATTCCGCAACAGATGATAGAGGGACGTCGCAAAACCGATGCGGCGACACTCGATATTGTTACGATGGTCTATGCCGGTTTGGTAAATAAGCGAATTGTTGCAGCATTGCAGGCAAATGGCTGCCGAGCCATAGGTTTGTCGGGTGCCGATGCCGATGTGGTGCGTGCAAGCCGTCGTCCGTCACAGCCTATCGACTACGGTTTTGTAGGTGATATAGATGCCGACATTATTCGTGCCGATTTCATAGAGGACCTTTTATCTGCCGATATAGTTCCTGTATTTTGCTCAATTATGCACGATGGGCAGGGAACGCTGCTCAATTGTAATGCCGATAGTGTCGCATCGGCCGTAGCTATTGCCGTGTCGCGAATTGGTAGAACGGAGTTGCAACTCTGTTTCGAAAAGCGTGGTGTTATGCGGGATGTGAATGATGAAGGGTCGCTTATACGAAAAATTACCCCTGCAAATTATGCTGAATTGCGAGAGTCGGGTGCAGTTAATAGCGGAATGATTCCGAAAATCGATAATGCTTTTGCAGCTCTGCGTCGCGGAGTCGGAGCGGTGGTTATCAAACACTCTGCCGAGTTGTGTAACCCATCGTCGGGAACTGTAATTTCACAAGAGGAGTAGTTTATGGGACAAAAGGTTGAATTTCAGGATGTTGTTGCTCTGTTGAAAGAGTTGATTTCGCTACCTTCGTTTTCGGGTGAAGAGGGCGAAACTGCCGATGCGTTGTGCAGATTTTTAACACGTTATGGAGTTCAATACAATCGCACCTATAACAATGTTTGGGCATTGAGTCTCGGTTTTGATATGGCGAAGCCGACACTTTTGCTCAATTCGCACCACGATACCGTACGACCGTCAAAGGAGTATACACGCTCGCCTTTTGAGCCACTCGAATCGGATGGCAAACTCTATGGTTTAGGCTCGAATGATGCCGGAGCATCGTTGGTATCGCTTTTGGCGACGTTTATCGAGCATATCGACACAGCCAACCTTCCGTTTAATCTTCTGTTAGGACTTACGGGGGCAGAAGAGAATATGGGACGAGAGGGGATGAGTGCCTTCCTTGCCGAGATGCAGCAGCGAGGTATCAATATAGATATGGCAATCGTTGGCGAACCTACCTCTATGCAGGCTGCTACGGCAGAGCGGGGCTTGGTTGT
>JAFVXS010000228.1 GCA_017501025.1 Alistipes sp. | reverse complement strand
CCAACCTCGGTGCTACCTGTGCAGGAGGTAAGGTCAATGGTCGCACGGTGCCTATCCGCGAACAGTTGAAGAATGGCGATATTGTCGAGGTCTTTACGCAGAAGAATCAGTCGCCAAAGGCGGATTGGCTCAATGTTGTCGTTACGTCGAAGGCTCGCCAGCGTATCAAGGCGTGTCTGCGTGAGGAGCAGGCAAAAAACGCACGTCTCGGACGTGAGGAGTTGGAACGCAAACTCAAAAATTGGAAGATACAACGTTCGTTCGACGAGGTTGTTGCCTACTTGGGCAAGTACTACAAACAGCGTCGCGGCACGCAGGTTTACGAGATGATTGCTACTCAAAAGATAGACCTTTCGGTCGTTAAGGAGGTGCTGTCGAAGTGGATTTCGGGCGAGGCGGAGGCGGAACGCAAAGCTTTGGAGCAGCAGCAGGAGCGACTCCGCACGACGCAACCGCAGACAGTGGCAAAACCATCGAGCGATGCTCTGATTATCGACGAGTCGATAAATAATATAGTCTATAAGCTGGCGAAGTGCTGCAACCCGATTAAGGGCGACGATATCTTCGGCTTTGTGACTATCAATTCGGGCATAACCATCCACCGTACCGACTGCCCGAATGCTCGACGAATGCACGAGCAGTACCCTTATCGCATTATGGAGGCGAAGTGGCGTGCCAATGCCGAGGGGTCGTTCCGTGTGACGCTCTCGGTGACTATAAACGACAAACCGGGTGTGCTGAATCAGATTACCGAGACCATAAGTCGCGATATGAAACTCAACCTGCGTTCGATAAACATCACTTCGCGTGGCGATGGTACGGGTGTCGGAACGCTGTCGGTCGAGGTACCTTCGGTGTCGGTGGTCGATACACTTATATATGCAATACTGAAAATCAAGGGTGTGCAACGAGCCCATCGAGTAAATAATTGATAGATACATAGACAAAAACCAATAAAACTTAAAATTATGAGAAGAGTTATTTCAACATTAATTCTGTTGTTCTGCATCACGACAATAGCAGTAGGACAGAGTACTTATCAATCGGCTCTCAAAGCGAAGGCTGCGAAGGGCGCAACAATTTACGGCACGGTCGAGTGCGATGGCGTACCTATCGAGGGCGTTGTTGTTTCGGATGGTTACGAAGTTGTGACAACCAACAAGAAGGGTGTTTACAACATCGCATCCGAGAAGCGTAACGGCTTGGTATTTATCACCATCCCATCGTGCTATGAGGCTCCTTGTAGTGGCAATGACCCTGTGCCTGCATATTGGGCAAAGTTGTCGGCAGAGCCTACCGTAGCCGAGCGTCACGACTTCGTTTTGACAAAGGTCGATAATCGTCGCCACGCTATTTTGGCAGTTACCGATATCCACCTCTCGAATCAGTTGGGCGATGTGGAGCAGTTCCGCACCCTCGCCTTGCCACGCATTCGTGAACGCGTGGAGCACTACCGCAAGCAGGGTATTCCGGTCTATACAATCTGTACGGGCGATAGTTCGTTCGACCTGTTCTGGTACGACTTTTTGTTCGATATCAACGATTTCCGCCGTCTGATTGCCGACGAGAAGTACCCTACACCATTCTTCCACTCGATGGGTAACCACGACCACGATGGTGCAACGCCACACTCTGCCGATACCGACTTCCTGTCGGATGCAAAGGCTCGTCAGGCGTTTGGCCCAACATACTACTCGTTCAACTTGGGCGATGTTCACTACGTTATGTTGGATAATATCGAGTACTTCAACTCGCCGGGTGGTAAGCCGGGTAAGGGTATCGTCGGTGCCCGTGAGTATGCCCACCGCCTCACGCAGAACCAACTCGATTGGCTCAAAAAGGATTTGGCATTCGTCCCTACGGATATGCCTGTCGTAATCGGTATGCACTGCCCTGTTTTGCGTTACAAAAACCACAAGGCACAAGAGATTACAACCATCTTTACGGATGCCACCCGCAAACGCAATAATTGGGATGAGGTTGGCCGTCTGACCGATGTGTTGAAGGAGCATAAGAACGTTCACTTCATTACGGGTCATACACACCACCACCGTACCGTATATGGTAAGCACGACGCTACGAAGCAGAATATCGCCAACATTATCGACCACAACATCAGTGCTATTTGCGGTGCTTGGTGGTTTACGGCAGCACACGGTGGCGTACACCTTGCTCCCGACGGTATTCCGGCAGGTTTCGAGGTGTTTGATGTCGATGGCAGCAACCTGTCGTGGTACTTTACATCGATTGACGATGGTTGCGAGCGTCAGTTCCGCACCTTTGACCTTAACGAGGTTGGTCGCTACTATCAGAACGATGGCGAGGTGCGAGTATTCCTCTCGCGTAACGACAAGCGTACCAACTTTGCAACCTATGCTGCGAAGTATCCTAATCAGGTGCTGATTAGCGTTTGGGGTTGGGACCCAACTTGGAAAGTTCGTGCTTGGGAGGGCGAGCGTGAGATTACGGTACAGCACAAGCCTATGGAGAATCCGCAATATACGGTTGCGTACTACATCCCGAAGAGTGTTTGGCGTCGCGATTTGGATGTCAAGCGTTATAACACCCCTGCTCGTATGCCTAATACGTTCCTTGCACAGTGTTCGTCGCCAACAAGCACCATCAAGGTAGAGGTTACCGATTCGTTCGGTCGTACCTATACCGAGGTTATGGAGCGTCCAAAGGCATTTTCGAAGACAATGCGTTAGCAATCAAATTACAAACCTTTAATAGAGAGAAGAGTTATGAAGAGGGTGATTTCGACGATTGTGCTTCTGTTGGTAGCCGTAGCAGTCGGCTCGGCACAATCTACACATAGTTCGCTGCTCAAAGCAAAGGCAGCGAAGGGTGCAACAATTTATGGCACAGTTGAGTGTGAGGGGCAACCTGTTGCAGGTGTCGCTGTTACGGATGGTTACGAGGTCGTTTTGACCGATAAAAAGGGTTGTTATTCGCTTACTTCCGAGAAGCGTAACGGTATGGTCTATATTACCATTCCGAATGGCTACGAGATGGTGATGGCAGATGCTGACCCCGTTCCACCACTTTGGGCAGTGCTCAAAGAGGAGCCTACGGTCGCAGAGCGTCACGACTTTGCATTGAAGAGGGTCGATAATCGTCGCCACGTCGTTATAGCGGTAGGCGACCCACAGTTGTCAAATCGTCTGCAAGATGTTCGACAGTTCGAGGAGAATGTTATGCCTCGAATCCGCGAGGAGGTCGAGCGTTATCGCAAGGATGGAGTTGCGGTCTATACGTTGTCGATGGGCGATAGTTCGTTCGACACCTATTGGTACGACTGCTTGTTCGATATTTCGGACTATCGCACACTGTTGAAGCGTTGCAACTATCCGACTCCCTATTTCAATACGATGGGTAATCACGACAACGACCTCGCAACGAAACATAATGCCGACACCGACTTCAATGCCGCACAACCATATCGTCGTGCATTTGGCCCAACCTACTACTCATTCAATTTGGGCGATGTTCACTACGTTATGTTGGATAATATAGTCTATGAGAATGACCCTGCGAAGGGTACAAATCGCTACGTTGATGCCATTTCGCAGGAGCAACTCGATTGGCTCAAAAAGGATTTGGCACTTGTCGAGGATAAGACAACCCCGATTGTGATAGGTCTGCACAGTCCTGTATTCAACTACAAGAATCATCTTGGCGGTGAGGTTATCTGCCGACTTGGCGACGAGAACGGTAGTGCTTTCACGCAGTTGTTGAAAGATTTTGAGCGAGTTACGATACTCTCGGGACATACGCACCGCAACTATGTGTGTTATTGTAGCGAGGATACGCTCCATCCCGAGTGGCATAATATCAGCGAGCATACCGTAAATGCCTTATCGGGAGCCCGTTGGTACACCAATGCCATCGGCGGACCTTCGTTGGATGTTCGTGGAGCACCGTCGTCGTTCAAGGTGTTCGATTGGACGGGTCGTGACGTGAAGTGGCTGCCCGTATCGATTGACTATGGTCGCGACAAACAGGTTATGACATTCGATGGCAACGGGATGCGTCGTTATTGTGCTGCGAGCGACGAGTTTAAGGTGTTCCGCAAACACTTCCCACGTCGTACGGACTATGGTAGCAGCGAGGT
>JAFVXS010000227.1 GCA_017501025.1 Alistipes sp. | reverse complement strand
TTGGGCGAATTTCGATTGACTGAACGATGGACCAAAGATGTTGCACCGAAAGTTGCATCTACCGCAAAGGGTGTTGGCGACGATGCAGCCGTTATAGGCGTATCCGATGATAAGGTTATGGTGGTATCGACCGACACGATGAACGAGGGTGTCGATTTCGACCTTACATATTTCCCGCCTAAACATCTGGGTTACAAGGCGGTAACAAAGGGAATCAGTGATGTGTTGGCGATGAATGCCATACCAACCCAGCTGACTATCGCATTGGGTGTGTCGGCAAAGATTTCGGTGGAGTTTTTGGACGATTTCTATGCAGGCGTTGCCTTTGCTTGCCGTGAGGCAGAGGTCGATTTGGTCGGTGGCGATATCGGTGCTTCGGTTACGGGTCTGTCGATTACGGTAACGGCAATAGGCGAGGCAAAACCATCGGAGGTGGCGTATCGCAGTGGTGCCGCAGAACACGATCTGATATGTATTACGGGTAGTTTGGGTGCTCCATATATGGGACTGAAACTCTTGGAACGCGAAAAACGTGTGTTGGAGGGTGTCGAGGGTATGAAACCGCAATTCGATGGTTATGAATATCTGTTGGAGCGTTATCTCAAACCTCGTGCAAGGGTAGATGTGGTACGTTCGTTGCACGAATTGGGCATAGTGCCTACGTCGATGATCGATTTGAGTGATGGCTTGGCGTCGGATTTGTTGCAGATATGCAAGTCGGCGGAGTGTGGAGCCCGTGTCTATATGGAGCGTATGCCTATTGCTCAACAGGTAAATCGTCTTGCCGATGAGATGAACTTCAACTCGACAATTGCAGCCCTGAATGGTGGCGAGGATTATGAGCTGATGTTCACAGTGCCGCTCGACAAACGCGAGGAGGTGCTGAATGTCGGCTGCATCGATATTATCGGACATATCACAAAGGCCGATACGGGTTGCTATCTGATAGCACCAGATGGCTCCGAGATTCGTGTTAAGGCACAAGGTTTTGCTTACGACGAGTAGTTCGGAATGGAATTTCTTGAAGGTTTAGGTCTTTTAGGCCTCTTTATTGGCTCATTTTTGGCGGCAACCATTGTGCCTTTCAGTGCCGATGTGTTGATGGTCGGGATGTTGGCTGCCGATGGCGATATGGTCGCAGTGATTACGGTGGCAACTCTGGGCAATTGGATTGGTGGTCTGACCTCCTATTGGGTGGGTCGTGCCGGCCGCTGGGAGTGGATTGAGCGACTGCACGTTCGTCGTGAAACACTCGAACGCCAAAAGAGCAAAATAGACCGCTTCGGGGCTCCGATAGCACTGCTTACGTGGGTGCCGTTCATCGGCGATGTCTTTGCCGTAGCGTTGGGCTTCTATCGAGTGAAATTTGTGCCGATGGCAATCTATATGTTTATCGGCAAGTGTGGACGCTTCATAGGTTGGGCTCTGCTCTATTACGGTTTTTTCGGATAGGAAATCGCCAAATTCTGCCCGATTTTTCCACGCTGCCGTGTAAAATATTATAAAAATAGGTACGAAAGTTTGCAGAGTAACTTTTTTTGGTTACCTTTGCACCGCTAAATATTTAGCATAACATTTAACAATTAAAAGATTATGAACAATTACGAAACCGTTTTCATTGTCACACCGGTGCTCTCTGAATCGCAGGTAGCAGAGGTGCTTGGCAAATTCCAAGGGGTTATTACCGAGAACGGCGGTCAGATTGTGAATGTTGAGAATTGGGGTTTGAAAAAACTCGCATATCCTATTCAGAAGAAGACTACCGGTTTCTACTTCCTCGTAGAGTTCGAGGCAGAGGGTGCATTCATCGACAAGCTCGA
>JAFVXS010000003.1 GCA_017501025.1 Alistipes sp. | reverse complement strand
TCCGAAAATTTTATTAAATTTGGCACTTTGAAGAGGAACTCTGCCACAAAGTATGCGAAAATCGAGATTTGCAATATCGGTACCAAGCCATTGCACATCCGACGCATAGAGACCGCAGCCGATGTGGTGCAGTTGCGTTTTGAGGGCTCTACGACCATTGCTGCGGGAGAGAGTCGTTGGCTCGTGGTGAGCATTGTGCCACAAAAGCAACGTTTTGGAGTTGTTACAGACAAGATAAAGGTTATAAGTGATGATATGTCGAAGCCCGTACGAACACTTCGAGTATCGGCAATTATTGAGAATTAGGTTAAATAAAAATAGGTATGTTTAAGATTGTTGAAAAGAGACGACTTGCGGAGGCTATCTATCTGACTCGGGTTGAGGCTCCACGCATTGCTCGTTCTGCAAAGCCGGGACAGTTTATTATTGTTCGTTGCGACGAGAATAGCGAACGTATTCCGCTGACTATTGCCGATTATGATGCCGAGGCGGGTACTATCACTATGGTAACGCAGGCTTTGGGTGTTTCGACCCGTAAGATTGTTGCCAAAGAGGTCGGTGAATCGTTTGCCGATGTGGCGGGACCTTTGGGTCGCCCATCCGATTTTACGGCAGAGAGCATCGAGGAGTTGAAGTCGCGACGCATCGTATTTATCGGAGGCGGTGTGGGTACGGCTCCCGTATATCCGCAGGTTAAATGGTTGGCAGAGCGTGGCGTTGAGGTCGATGTGATAGTTGGAGCCAAGAGTCGTGATATGTTGATTTATCGCGAGGAGATGGAGCGTGTGGCAACAAACCTCTATATCGCTACCGATGATGGCTCGGAGGGTTTCCACGGTCTGGTTACGGCTCTGTTGGAGAAGTTGATTACGGAAGATGGCAAACATTACGATATGTGTGTAGCTATCGGCCCGATGATAATGATGAAATTTGTAACGCTGACCGCCCGCAAATTTGATTTGCCGTGCATTGTGTCGCTGAATGCGTTGATGGTCGATGGTACAGGAATGTGCGGTGCTTGCCGTGTAAAGATTGCGGGCAAGACCAAGTTTACTTGTGTTGATGGACCTGAATTTAATGCATACGATGTCGATTTTGATGAGGCTATGCGTCGTCAATCGATGTATCGTGACCAAGAGCAGCGAGCATTGGCTATCGCACGTGAGCGAGAGGCTGGACATAAGTGTAATATAGGATTGGATAAATAGGCAGATTTATGGCAAATAAAATACCACGCGTAAAGGTACGCGAACAAGACCCGATGCAACGAGCAACGAACTTCGACGAGGTTTGTTTGGGTTATAATTTGGAGGAGGCAATGCTCGAATCGTCACGTTGTCTGACGTGTAAGAATCCGCGTTGTGTCCCTGCGTGTCCTGTCGGAATAGCCATTCCCGACTTTATATCACACCTTGCACAGGGCGATGTAGAGGGGGCGGCAAATGTAATTGCTCGTGATTCATCGCTGCCGAGTATCTGTGGACGTGTTTGTCCGCAGGAGTCGCAGTGTGAGGGCTCTTGTATATTGGGTATCAAGGGCGAGCCTGTTGCTATCGGCAAACTCGAACGTTTTGTAGGCGATTGGCGATTGGAAAATCCTGCCGAGGTTACGCCTGTCGAGAAGAATGGACACCGAGTAGCGATAGTGGGTAGTGGACCTTCGGGTTTGGCTTGTGCCAGCGACCTTGCACAGATGGGATATGATGTAACTGTATTTGAGGCACTGCACGAGGTAGGTGGCGTATTGGTGTATGGTATTCCGGAGTTCCGTCTGCCAAAGCAGCGTATTGTAGCAAAGGAGATTGAGAATGTTCGTCGATTGGGCGTAAAGTTTGAGAAGGATGTGATTGTTGGTCGCACCGTAACTATCGATTCGCTTTTGGACGAGGAGGGCTTCGATG
>JAFVXS010000226.1 GCA_017501025.1 Alistipes sp. | reverse complement strand
GAAGTTTCATAGCTTTCTCTCTATTTGCTGTTTGTTAGTTTTCGTCTATACGTTCGATATGGGCACCTATCGCATTCAGTCGCAGGTCGATATTGCGGTAGCCACGGTCAATCTGCTCGATATTCTGGATGGTGCTTACGCCCTCGGCACTCATTGCTGCGATAAGCAGTGCCACACCCGCACGGATATCGGGCGACGACATCTTCGTAGCACGTAGGCGTACATTATGGTCGTGACCGATTACGGCGGCACGGTGAGGGTCGCACAAGATAATCTGTGCTCCCATATCAATCAACTTATCGACAAAGAAGAGGCGACTTTCGAACATCTTTTGGTGGATAAGCACCGTACCCTTCGCCTGTACCGCTACGACCAAGAATATCGAGAGCAGGTCGGGGGTAAGTCCCGGCCACGGAGCATCGGCAAAGGTCATTATCGAGCCATCGATAAAGTTCTCGATGCGGTAGTGGTCCAACTGCGGAACATATATATCGTCGCCACGACGTTCGAGCGGAATACCCAAACGCTGGAATTGTGCCGGAATAATACCCAAGTCGTCGTACGATACATCTTTGATTGTCAGTGCCGAGCGATTCATTGCCGCCATACCGATAAACGAGCCGACCTCAATCATATCGGGCAACATTCGGTGGCGGGTTCCTCCGAGCGACTCGACACCCTCGATGCGGAGCAGATTAGATGCTACGCCCTCGATGTGGGCACCCATACGTTGCAACATTCGGCACAGCTGCTGGATATATGGTTCGCAAGCGACATTGTAGATTGTCGTCACACCCTTTGCCAATACTGCCGCCATAATGATATTGGCGGTACCCGTAACCGAAGCCTCGTCCAAAAGCATATAGGTTCCCTGCAAGCGCGAAGCCTTAACCGAGAAAAACTCCTCGGCAGAGTCGAAGTCGAACGATGCACCCAACTTTTGCAGACCAATAAAGTGGGTATCCAGACGGCGACGTCCAATCTTATCGCCACCCGGCTTCGGGATATGACCCACACCAAATCGTGCAAGCAGCGGACCCACCAACATCACCGAGCCACGCAGACGTATGCAGCGACGACGATAATCCTCCGAAGTCAGGTAGTCGAGATTTACATCGGCAGCCTGGAAGAGATACTTATCCTCCGCCAACTGCTCAACCCTTACACCCATAGCACGAAGCAGGTCGATAAGCTGCATCACATCGAGAATTTGCGGAACGTTCTCGATAATGACCTCCTCTGCGGTGAGCAACACTGCACAAATAACCTGCAAAGCCTCATTTTTGGCACCCTGCGGAGTAATCTCGCCCGACAAGCGATGTCCTCCCTCAACTTTGAATAGAGCCATATTTCGAAATTTTTTCTTAAACTTACACAAAGTTAAAAAATTTTTTCGAAAAATAGAAACTCGTTTCTATTTGTTTGCGAGATTATTTTTGCGGGCTACTTTCGTGGCGTAGATAGCAGCCAAAGCCCTACAAACGAGATTGCGGCATTGATAGCCAACAGTTCGTAGCCGAATTGGTAGCCACCGAAGATATCGTCCGAGAGTTGTGTCATCACCACGCACAGAAGCGGAGCCGTAACGCCAACCACCACAGCAGCACCACGTCGCAGGCCACGTCGGGTGAAGATTCCAAAGAGGAAGAGTCCCAAAATCGGGCCATAGGTATAGGAGGCAAGACGATAGACCGTATCGATAACCGATTCGGTCGATAAGATATGCACAAGGCTGATTATCAGCCACATAGCCACTGCCAACACTATGGTCGTGCGATGTCGTAACCGTCGCAAAGCACCCTCTTCGAGCGATGCTCCGCCCAGAATATCGAGCGTAGCAGAGGTTGTCAGTGCGGTAAGCGCCGAGCCCGAAGCCGAAAAGGTTGCCGCCGTAACGCCCAACGTAAAGAGTACGGCCACCAATATCGGCATACCCGAATGGGTGGCAACCGTAGCAAACAGACTATCGCCCGCAGCCTCGATACCCGCCTTGCCTGCATAGAGATACATCAGCGAGCCGAGCCACAACAGAGCCACAACAACCACCGTCTGCAACACTATCGAGGTGAGCATATTCTTCTGTGCATCACTACATTTCGCACAGCTAACCGTACGCTGCATAATATCCTGATCGATACCCGTAGTGGCAATAACTATAAAAAATCCGCCCACAATCTGCTTGACGATATAGCGTGGCGACGTCGCATCGAAGCACCATATCTGCGAATAGTCGCTCTGCCAACTCCACGCCCAAGCCTCGCCAAAGGTCATCCCATCGTGCGAAGCCACAATCACTATGCACCATACGATACTCGCCACCATAGCGAAAGTTTTGAGCATATCGCACCACAAAATCGACTTGACACCCCCTCGGAACGTATAAGCAGCCGAATATGCCACCGCAACCGCCGCCGTTACGACAAACGGTATGCCCAACAACGAAAATAGCAGCAGGTGCATAATATGGCATATCACATATAAACGTATGGCAGCTCCGATAAGTTTGGCCACCGTAAACAACCACGCCACAGAACTTCGTACCGAGCCACCAAAGCGGTCGTCGAAGTAGCCATAAATCGAAGCCGAAGAGTTGCGGTAGTATATCGGCACCAGTACAAAGGCTATAACAACATAGCCGATAGCAAAGCCGATAAACATCTGCAAGTAGGTAAATTGCTCCGCCTGCACCATTCCCGGCACCGAGATAAAGGTCACACCCGACATCGCTGCCGAGACCATCGAAATCGCAGCAACCCACCACGAAGTGCGTCGCGAGCCGATAAAGTAGTCGGCATTCGCTGCACGATGCGACGCAATGGCAGACATCGCCCACAAGAGGAGCAGATAGGCTACGATGGTCAATGCTATGGCGGTCTGCATATCTGAAAAATCGGATTATCGGTTAGGGAACAGGGTCATATCCGCTACCACCCCACGGATGGCAACGCAACAGTCGTCGAATCGTAAGCCACGACCCCTTAAAAGGCCCATAGCGACGCAAGGCTTCGAGTGCATACTGGGAGCAGGTCGGGCGAAAACGACACGACGGAGGTGTCAGTGGCGAGATACATATTTGGTAGAATCGCACCACACCGATAAGTGGCAGAGTAAGTATGCGACTACAACTCCTCCGCAACGCGACAAAGAATCCGTTTGATTGCATCTTCGATGGTTTTATAGTCGCACACCTCCTTGGTTGAGTATATCAGAGCCAACTCGACCTCGCCACATCTTTGGGTCGAAGCGGTGAGGTGGCTGTTCAGACGATACGCCTCACGCATACGACGACGCAGCGTGTTGCGACGATTTGCCCGCTTGTGGAAACGCTTGGGTACCGAGAAGAGAACACTCACCGTCAGCACCTCCAACGGCTCGGCATAGACCAGATAGCGAAACGGATAGACAAAGCCCCCCTTGCCACTCTCGAAGAGGCGGCGGATACGTCCGTATGCCCGAAGACGTTCGTTGCGTGTAAGTCGGAAATCGTTCACGGCGGAGGTACTCTGATTTTGGGTTATGATTATATCTGAAACCGACCGAAAGCTGTGGTCGGCATCCACTCTGTCGGGCTGCTACTTGCGACGGCGGCTCTTCTTGGAGAGTTTGCTCTGCTGGGTGCGGAGGAACTCCTCCTTATGTGCATCCTCGGCAAAGCGAATCTCCTCGACCTCCTTACCGCTGCGAATAGCCATAATGTAGTTATCGACAGCCTTTACCAACGATGGTGCCGTAGGCGATGGTGCCGATGCCTGTACAGCAATACCGCTCTCGGATGCCAAACGCAGCGTCCCCTCGCCAAAAGTGGCGATACGCGGAGTCGTCTTGCCCTCGAACAGGTGGTTTACGGTCTTGACATCCCACGGCGAGTAGAGCAACAACATATCGTACGACTGCAACATCTCCGCCGTAACATCAGCCTCGACTGTGCGTGCCAAAATAGCGGGTGTGTAGTTGATGTTCAGGCGTGTCAGTGCCTCCGGAATTTCGGGTTTGTGAGGCTCGCTCAATGCCAACAGCAGATGTTCGTCACGATGCTTCACAACCAACTCGACAAGTCCCGTAAACGAGCCATCGGCAAACGAAATCTTACGCTTGCGATAGACGATATACTTTTGCAGATAGAGTGCTATCGCCTCCGTCGAGCAGATATACTTCATCGTCTCTGGAACCGTAATTCGGGCATCCTCGCAGATATGGAAAAAACTATCTATCGTAATACGCGACGTGAAGATTATTGCCGTGTGCGACAATATATCGATACGCTGCGAACGAAACTCCTTCGGAGTGATGGGTTTTACCTCAATCAAAGGTCGGAAATCGACCTCCAACTTATGCTTTTGCGAAAGGTCGTAAAACGGTGATTTCTCGAATATTGCAGGTTTTGGTTGCGAAACTAAAATTTTATTGATATTCTCTGCCATACACATTACATTTCTCACATTCCGCTGCTCTCACGCAACAGTGGAGCAAGCATCAAAGATGCCGGGAATATTTCCAGGGCGCAAAGATACAAAAACCAATGCAAAATCGAAACTTTTTGCTGCTTAAAGCAAAAAAAAGTATCTTTTATCGATATTATTTCGGCCAAAATCGTCACTATAACCAACCCCGTAACTATCACCGTAGCAGAGAATTGCACCGCAACAAGGTACAATACCAACAACGGTATTGCCACCGTAAAGGCAAGTGCCAGATTTTGCAAACGACAACGCAACAGCATCTCGCACAACCCTCGCTGTTCGCTGATAAATCCCACGACAAGCAGCACCACCACATAGCCTCCGAGAATTACCCCCACAAAGAGTGCTATTGCGATAGCCAACACCGCATAGGCAGAGGTTGCCGATATCCCCTCAATCAACATCTGCGGAGCATAGACCGCCACAGCCTTCGATGCAGCCATAGTCGTAAGCAACAGACCGAGAGCAATCATTATGGCGAGGTAGTTATTCTGCTCGCCACGACTCAAATGGCTACCCTTACGCTCGATAAGCTTCACACCGAAGGTCGAGAGCATCACATAGCGTATATAATTATAGTAACGCACCCCGAAAAAGAGGTAAATCAGCACCGCAACAAGCGTAATCCACTCGAAGGCTGCACCCATATAGAGAGCTCTTTCGCCACTCGCACCCTCGACAATAAGTCGGCTGTCGGGGCCCAGAGCCTCGACAATAGTTATGGCAAAGTCGGAAAACGATTGTAGAAGCGTAGCTATCATCGCCTAATATGCCCGTTTGAGTGTTATACGAATGGTTGTACCCTGTCCCACTACCGATTCGACAACGGCAATGCGACCCTTGTGATAATCTTCGATTATGCGACGCGAGAGCGACAGACCCAAACCCCAGCCACGCGTTTTGGTGGTAAATCCGGGATTGAATATCCGCTTCCAATTCGATTTCGGAATACCCTTACCCGTATCGGTAACGTCGATATAAATATTATTCTCGTCGGCCGAAATCCGCACCTCGATTCTGCCTCGCCCCTGCAACGCATCGAGGGCATTTTTGAGCAAATTTTCGATTACCCACTCGAAGAGTGCCGCATTGAGCATAGCCTGCACAGGCTCACTCGCAAAGCCGTTATAGTCGAGCGTTACGTTGCGAGGTGTTCGCTTGCGGAAGTACATCACAGCCGAGCCGACAACCTCATTTATGGCAGCCATAGCCAACGGCGTATCGGAGCCAATCTTCGAGAATCTATCGACAATCTTTCGCAGGTGCTGCACATCCCGCTCAATCTCATCGACCACCATCTGCTCGACCTCCTGCTGTCGCAGATACTCAACCCATCCCAGCAACGACGAAGTCGGTGTGCCGAGTTGGTGGGCTGTCTCCTTCGCAAGACCTATCCATACACGGTTCTGCTCATCCTGCTTCGACGAACGGAACGCCACAAATATCATCACCACAAAGGCGAAGATTATCAACATCTGCACATACGGGAAGATATAGAGCATCAACAACGTCGATGAGTGACCATAGAAGATTATATGGTTATGGTCGGTTGTCCACCAAAATCGCACCGTAATAGGCGTATTATCTGCCGCCATATCATCCAATTTACGACGCAGACGTTCGGGATTTTTGATAATCTCGTCATCGACCAAGTGGTGCGATACGACCCTCAACGACTCGTCGGTAATGATGAACGGAATATTGTTGCGGTTGTTGATTATCGACGTTATAAGCGGGTCGGTGATATAGTCGTTCATCGCCTCGCGATTGACCCTCTCCATCGCCGCAGCCCACAACTCCACATCGTGCATCTCTTTGGTGTGAAGCTCCTCTGCCATTCGGTTGGTGACAATCAACGACGCAGCAACCAAGAGCGTGCCCGATATCAGCAATATTGTACGCGCTCCCCGACTAATGCGTTTCCTTACCCTCTTAAACATCGTATGCAAATCGTTTTTTTGACCTATTCAACCGCAGGATTGAGAATTTTTCGCATCTGCTCGCCGTCGCGAACAACCTCTACCGCACGTTTAATCTCATTGTCGGAGCGGCTCTGCCAAGCAATCAGACCATCGCCATAGCAGTATCGCAATACCACATCGGAGCATATAAGTCGCTCACACTCCGTACGATAACGCTCCAACAGCGACTCGATATCCTCGTTCAACACACCCTCGACCTGCTGCAATGCCGCCTTGCAACCCTCGGCGAGTTGCTCCTCGGCAAGTTTCTTACGCAGCGACTCCAACGCTGCTCGCGAAGGCGAACGATAGTCGATTTTGCGTTCGAGTACCAAACT
>JAFVXS010000225.1 GCA_017501025.1 Alistipes sp. | reverse complement strand
ATGCAGGTCTGTATCCTCAAATCGATGCAACCGCTCAATATCAGTGTATCATCGAGAAGCAGACAATGTCGATGAACGGTATGGCGTTCAAAGTTGGTACACCAAATACGTTCAGTGGCGGTGTTACGGCCGCAATGCCGATTGTGAGTGCACAACTTTGGACAAATTTGAAAATATCGGCGCTCGATGTGGAGTTGGCTGTCGAGAAGGCTCGTTCGTCGCGTATAGATATGGTGGAGCAGGTGACGAGTGCCTACTATCTTGCACTGTTGGCAAAGGAGTCGCTCGACCTCTACAAACGTGTCTATAACAATGCGGTCGAGAACAACGAAATCGTAAAGAGTCGATACGATGTGGGTTCGGTTTCGGAGTACGATTTGATTCGTTCAAATGTTTCTGTGCAAAATGCAATTCCGAACGTTGTATCTGCCGAGAATAGCGTAACGTTGGCTTTGTGGCAGTTGAAGGCCCTGCTCGGTATCAATCTCGAAAAGGATATCGATGTTGTAGGCTCGTTGCTCGATTATGAGTCGGTCCTCAAAAATGGTTATGAGTTGTCGCAGTTGTCGCTCGATAAAAACTCGACGTTGATGCAGTTCGGTATTCAGGAGCAGATGTTGGAGAAGGCTGTGAAATTGACCAAGATGGCTAATGTCCCAACTTTGTCGGCAAATATCGCCTACCTCTATACCGCAATGGGTACAGGCGATACATTCTTTACCAAAGCGGCGTGGAACCCATATTCGTATGCGGGTCTGCAACTCAATATCCCGATTTTTGCCGGCAATAAACGTCGTGCTGCAACACGTGAGGCAAGAGTGAAACTCGACAATTTGAAGTTACAACGCGAAAATACCGAGCGTCAGTTGCGTGTTGGTATCGTACAGTATCTCAATAATATGCAGACAAGCGTGAAGACCTATCACTCGTCGTCGGCAACTGTTGGTCAGGCACAGCGTGGTTATGATATCTCGGTTAAGCGTTACGAGGTGGGAAGCGGAACGTTGGTCGATATCGATAACTCGCAGTTGGCTCTTACACAGGCAGAGTTGAGTCGCAATCAGTCGATTTACAACTTCCTGACAGCAAAGGTTTCGCTCGACAAGGTGTTGGGTGCTTATGAATCAGATAAATAGTCGAAAAAAGATAAAACAAGAGTATAAAGTTATGAAAAAAGTATTTAGTTTGTTGGCTGTTGTTGCAGTTGCTGCAATGGCTACATCGTGCGGTGGTGCATCGGATGCAAAGAAGGCAGAGGTACAGGAGGTTTCGCTGCCAAAAGTTGAGGTTATGGCTGCACAGAGCCGTGAGGTTGTACAGGATGTTGTATTTACAGGAAATGTTGAGGCTAATGTTGTCAATAACATCAAACCACAGCAGGATCGTCGTATCAAGAGTATTCGCTACGATGTGGGCGACCGTGTAAAGAAGGGTGATTTGCTCGTCGAGCTCGATGATTCGTATCTCGTACAGGTAAAGGCACAGATGGAGAATGCAAAGACCGAGTACGAGCGTACAAATAAACTCTATGAGGTTGGTGGTGCTTCGAAGTCGGAGTGGGATGCTCGTCGCTTGCAATACGATGTAGCAAAGTCGTCGTACGAGAACCTCTTGGAGAATACCACTATGATTGCTCCAATTTCGGGTGTTGTTTCGGCTCGTAACTTTGATGTTGGCGATATGAGCACAGGTGCTCCAATTTTGGTAATCCAGCAAATCAGCCCTGTAAAGATTATGATTAACGTATCGGAGACGCTCTTCTCGAAGTTGCGTAAGGGTTTGAAGGTTTATGTTCAGCTCGACGCTTATGGCGACGAGAAGTTTGAGGGTTCGATTGCACGTATCTATCCTACAATCGACTCATCGACCCGTACATTCCCTGTCGAGGTTGTTATTCCTAACCGCAACGAGAAGGTTCGTCCGGGTATGTTCGCTCGTGTAACGCTCCCTTATGCAAAGGTGCGTCGTACGATTGTGCCTGACCGTGCCGTTAATAAGTTGATGGGTTCGGGCGACCGCTATGTATATATCTACAACCCTGCGGAGGGTAGTGTTCGTTACAGCAAGGTTGAGCTTGGTCGTCGTCTCGATACCGAGTTCGAGATTTTGTCGGGTGTAAAACCTGGCGAGCAGGTTGTTGTAAAGGGACAGTTGGCACTCGTGAATGGTGCAGAGGTAGAAATTGTTAATCAGAAGTAGTTTAAGCGATGAATATTTATAAGACAGCCGTAAATAACCCGATAACGACCATCTTGGTCTTTGTTGCGGTTGCAATATTCGGTATCTTCTCGCTGGTGCAGCTGCCTATCGACCTGCTGCCACACATCGAGACCACCCGTATTATGGTTATTACAGCCTATCCGGGTGCGAGTGCCGAGGATATTGAAGAGAACGTCACCAAACCGATGGAGAATAGCCTCAATGGTGTTGATGACTTGAAACATATTACATCTAAATCGAAAGAGAATATCTCGGTTGTTACACTCGAATTCGAGTATGGTACCGATACCGACGTAGCAACTGCCGATATTCGTGATAAACTCGATGTTGTAACCAACCAGCTTCCGGATGATGTAAATACCCCGATTATCTTTAAGTTCAGTACTGACGAAATTCCTATTTTGCTGATGACCATCAAGGCAAAGGAGAGTTGGAGCGGTTTGGCAAAGATTATCGATGAGCGAGTTTCGACCCCGTTGGCACGTGTCAATGGCGTTGGTACGGTGTCGGTATCGGGTCTTCCGGAGCGTCAGTTGCAGGTCTATTGCGACCCTTACAAGATGGAGGCATACGGTGTTACCATCGAGGGTATTTCGCAGGTTATTGCTTATGAAAACCGCTCGATTCCTGCCGGCACTATGGATGTTGGTTCGAATACCTACTCGCTGCGTGTCGATCAGGAGTTTGTCGATGCACAGGAGTTGCTCAATATTGTTATCGGTACTCGCAATGGTGCAAATATCTATTTGAAGGATGTTGCTACGGTATCCGACACACAGGAGGAGCGTAGTCAGGAGTCATACAACAATGGTACCCGTGCGGGTATTATGATTGTTCAGAAGCAGACAGGAGCCAACTCGGTTGAAATCTCCAAAAAGGTGAAAAAAGGAGTTGGAGGATATCCGTAAAACATTGCCATCGGATGTTACTGTTGTTCCATTCGTGGATACTTCGGACAATATCCTCGATACAGCATCGTCGTTGTTGGATACGATTCTTACCACATTTATCGTCGTAATGTTTGTGGTAATGTTGATGCTCGGTCGTTGGCGTGCAATGTTTATCATCGTGCTGACCATTCCAATCTCTATTTTGTCGGCTTTGATATATCTGCTTGCTACGGGTGATACACTCAATATTATCACAATGTCGTCGCTCTCCATATCTATTGGTATGGTTGTCGATAATGCTATTGTGGTGTTGGAGAATATCACTTCGCACGTGGATAGAGGCTCGCGTGTCAAGCAGGCTGCAATCTTCGCAACAAAGGAGGTTGGTGTCTCGATTATTGCATCTACGCTGACAACTTTGGCTGTGTTCTTGCCATTGACTATGATTTCGGGTATGGCAGGTATCCTCTTCAAACCTATGGGTTGGATGGTTACCATTACGCTGACCGTTTCGATGGCTGCCGCATTGACCTTTACTCCGGTACTCTGTTCGTTGATTATGAAGCAGAATCCGAAAAAGTCGTCGTTGCAACGTTATGTTGATGTTGCAATGGGTGCTTTGGACGATGTCTATGCAAAGGCATTGAAGTGGTGTGTATATCACCGTAAGACTTTTGTGCTTGCTTCGATTGTATTGTTTATCGGAACGTTGGTATTTATCGGCCCTCGACTCAAAACCGAGTTCTTCCCTGTGCAGGATAATGCCCGTATTACGGCTACCGTGAAGTTGCCGGTTGGTACTCGTCAGGATATTACGCGTGACGTGGCTCTGCGTATCGACAAGCAGTTCCGCTAGAACTATCCGGAGATTAAGACTATCGGTGTTACCGAAGGTACTGCCGATACCGACAATACGTTTATGGCTATTCAGGAGAATGGTACACACCATATCTCGCTCAACATATCGTTGGTGCGTAAGACCGAGCGTGAGCGTACGCTGACACAGATTGCCGACCTTATGCGTAAGGATTTGGCAGGCTATACGGAGATTCGTACATTCGAGGTTATCGAGTCGGGACAGAAGGGTGGTGCCGGTGGTCAGGCTTCGGTTGATATTGAGTTGTATGGCTACGACCTTGCCGAGACCGACCGTATCGCTGCCGAAATCAAGAGACGTATGCTCGCTTTGGAGGCTTGTACGGAGGTTGTGATTTCGCGTGATGAATATACGCCGGAGTATCAGGTTGTATTCGACCGCGAGAAGTTGGCTATGCACGGTCAGAACGTTGCTACCGCAGCGACGTTCCTTCGTAACCGTGTGAATGGTTCGGTTGCATCCTACTATCGTGAGGATGGTGAGGAGTACGATATTTTGGTGCGTTATGCAAAGAAGTTCCGTGAATCGACCGAGGAGATCGAGAATATCACACTCTATAACACCTCGACAGGTCAACCTGTGAAGGTACGTGATGTTGGTCGAGTAATCGAGACCGAGACCCCTCCTACAATCGAGCGTAAGGACCGTTCGCGATTTGTGAAGATTTCGGGTTCGGTAGGTCACGGTTATGCAATGTCTGACCTTATCGGTGCAACAGTACAAGAGCTCAATGCTATGGAGATTCCTGCCGGCATTACTTGGGAGATTGGTGGTGCATATGAGGATCAGCAGGATACATTCCGCGATATGTTTATGTTGTTGGCTCTGATGATTATCCTTGTCTTTGTGATTATGGCATCGCAGTTCGAGTCGCTGACCTATCCATTTGTGATTATGTTCTCAATGCCGTTTGCGTTGGTGGGTGTATTCCTCGGACTTTGGATTACGGGAACTCCGCTTGGTATTATGGGTCTGCTTGGTCTGTTGATGTTGGTTGGTATCGTGGTGAACAACGGTATCGTGTTGATCGATTACACCCGACTCTGTATTGGCCGTGAGTTGCCAATCTATGAGGCAGTTGTGACAGCCGGTCGTTCGCGTCTGCGTCCAATCCTTATGACCACATTGACAACCGTTATGGGTATGGTGCCTATGGCTGTGGGTAACGGTGTAGGTGCAGAGATGTGGAACTCACTCGGTATGGTTGTCGCTTGGGGTCTTTCGTTCTCGACACTCGTAACATTGTTCCTTATTCCGGTGTTGTTTACATCGTTTGCAAAGCGTGGCGAGCGTCGTCGCGAGCGTCAATTGGCAAAGAAAAACGCATAGTTTTACAGAAAAAAAGAAGAAGAGATGAAAGCAATATTTTTATCGTGTAATCAGGCCCTTTTGGATGAGGTCTTTGTCGAGATGAAGAAGTTGGGCATCCGAGGCTATACTTCGTGGGAGGAGGTTCAGGGTTGCGGTACAGCAACGGGTGAGCCACACTTGGGCGACTATGTATGGCCAACGCTTAACTCGGCATTTATCTCAATCATTGAAGATGAGAAGTTGCAACCGTTTATGACTGTTGTAAAGGCTCTTGATGAGGCCAACCCGCAACTCGGCTTGCGACTCTTTTGGTGGGAGGTTGGTGGCACATTTTAGCTGCCGAGAGACCTAACCAAAATAAGAGTGGCTGTCTTGCGAAGGAGAGCCACTCTGTTTTTTGCGGGAAGGCGATGTGCGACTACCAGATAATCTCCGATTTGCCTACGCTGCGTAGATAGGCGTTGGCCTGCGAGAAGTGTCGAGAGCCGAAAAATCCGCGATACACCGAGAGGGGCGATGGGTGGACAGCCTTTAAGATGCAGTTGCGTGTGGTATCGACAATCGAGCCCTTGCGTTGTGCATAGTTGCCCCACAGCATATAGACGATATTCTGCTGTCGCTGGTTGAGTTCTCGTACTACGGCATCGGTGAACTGCTCCCAGCCACGCCCTGCGTGCGATGCGGCCTCGTGGGCACGTACCGTCAATACAGCGTTCAGCAACAAAACTCCCTGCTCGGCCCATCGGTCGAGATTTCCGCTCTTGGGGATAGGTGTGCCGATATCGCTCTCGACCTCTTTGAAGATGTTTTGCAGCGATGGTGGGTGTGCGATACCGTCATTAACCGAGAAGCACAAGCCATTTGCCTGCTCCTCGCCGTGATATGGGTCTTGCCCGATTATCACAACCTTAACTTTGTCGAACGGGCACTTGTCGAAAGCCCGAAATATATTTCTGCCCGATGGAAATACGGTTTTGTGCATATACTCTTCGCGGACAAAGTCTGTGAGTGTTCGGAAGTATGGCTTTTCAAACTCCGAAGCCAATACCCGGTGCCAACTCGGCTCGATACGTACATTCATAGTTTTGATTCTCTATTTGCAAATCAAAGATATAAAAAATAGAGCGATAAATTGCGAATTTTGAAAAAAAATTGTAGTTTTGTATCGTAGTATAATGTGCTGATATGGTGCAAATTTAACCCAAAATGAAGGTGCGTATGGTATTTTTTATCCTATGTGCAGTGTGGATGTCAATACTATTGACCGGTTGTAGTTTAATAGAGTCGAAGGTTGCGTTGATTGATAAAGCCGATTTCGAACGTACCATTGATGGGCGCTCTACATCGATATATACACTCAAAGCGGGAGAAATCACAATGCAGGTGACCAACTACGGAGCAAGAGTTGTGGCACTGTGGACTCCCGACCGCTATGGCCGATTGTCGGATATTGCGATTGGCTATGATAATATTGACCGATATATCAACAATACGGGTGAACGCTTTTTGGGTGCAGCCGTAGGCCCTGTTGCCAATCGCATTGCAGAGGGGCGTTTTACGTTGGATGGCGTGGAGTACCACCTGCCTCAAAACGACAACGGACAGACCCTTCACGGAGGTATTTTAGGTGTGGACCGTATTGTGTGGGACGTAAAAGAGTATGACGGACGCCAAATTCTCTTCACAACGACACTGCCCGACGGACAGGATGGTTTTGGCGGCAACCGTACGATAGATATGCTCTATCGCTTGACCGATGACAACTGCTTTGAGGTTGAGTATTGGGGTACTACCGACAAGGCTACGGTGATGAATCTGTCGCACCACTCATTTTTCAACCTTGCGGGCGAGGGTTGCGGAACAATTCTTGATCACCAGCTTACGATAAACTCTTCGGCAATATCGGCTATCGATGAGCGGATGATTCCTACGGGCGAGAAGATGTCGGTTGAGGGTACTCCGTTTGATTTTCGTGAGCCTCATACTATTGGCAGCCGTATTGACGATGTGGGGTGCCAGCAGTTGCGTTTAGGTTACGGTTACGACCATAATTGGATAATTGACCGTGAGGATAATGGCGAGGTAGTGCAATTTGCCCGTCTCTATGAGCCTGAAAGCGGGCGTGTGTTGGAGGTGTGGAGCGATCAGGTGGCGATGCAGTTCTATGCCGGCAACTTCTTTGATGGCTCTTATGCAGGTAAATACGAGCGTCCGATACTATATCGTGGAGCTGTTGTGTTTGAGTCACAGGGCTATCCCGATGCTCCAAATCACGACAACTTCCCATCGGTACGACTCGATGTTGGCGAGACCTACCGTCACAAATGTATCTACAAATTTATGACACAAAATTAAAACGAAATATTATGGCAGATTTGACACCAACCCCTCATATCGGGGCTAAATATGGCGAGATTGCCGACCGCGTTATTATGGCGGGCGACCCCCTGCGTGCAAAATTTATGGCAGAGCGTTATCTCGAAAACCCTGTGCTTGTCAATCAGGTACGCGGAATGTACTGCTATACGGGAACGTATCAGGGCAAGCGTGTATCAGTAATGGGTCACGGAATGGGTATCTCGTCGATTAGCATCTACACCTTTGAACTCTACAACTTTTACGGCGTAAAACGCATTATCCGCACAGGCTCGGCTGGTGCATATCAACCCGACCTGCATATCGGAGATATCGTTATTGCACAAGGTGCGTGCGACAACTCCAACTATGCACACCAATACAACCTTCCGGGTACATTTGCACCTATTGCATCATTCCCGCTGTTGCGTGCAGCCGTCGAGAAGGCAGAGTCTATGGGCGTGAATTTCCGTGTGGGCAATATTTTGGCAAGCGAAATCTTCTACAATGCCGACCCCGAGGCTTGGCATAAGTGGCAGAAGATGGGAGTGCTTGCGGTCGAGATGGAGGCATCGGCACTCTATATGAATGCCGCAGCGAGTGGCAATGAGGCTCTCTGCATCTGCACCATCTCCGACTCTCTTGTTACCCACGAGGAGACTACGGCGGAGCAGCGAGAGAAGACTTTTACTGATATGATGGAGATAGCGTTCTCAATTATATAAAAGAGTTGTTCTATTGGGGATTTGCTGCGTTACGCTCATTTGAAAATATTTAATACTCAATTTAATATGAAGAAGATTTTAACATTAGTAACATTGATTTTGCTCTTTACACAGAGCGTTTTTGCGTGGGGGCGTTTGGGACATACAACGATTGTTGAGATTGCCAAGAACCACCTTACCGAGAAGGCAAAGGCGAATATTGCCAAGTATATGCCTTACGATTTGAAGAAGGATGCTTTGTGGATGGATTACCACCGCAAGGATAAGGAGATTGCCTATACAACTTCGTGGCACGTATATAATGTCGATGAGAATGGCGAGTACGACCCAAACCCACGACTCTATAAGGGTGATGCAATCTTTGCATTAAAGACTGCTGAATACAACCTTGCACACTACGAGCGATTGACCGACTCGGCTGTCGTGATGAATTTGCGTATGGCACTCCACTTTGTTGGCGATATGCACTGCCCTACACACTCGTACGTTCCGGGACCTCGTTGCTTCTGGCCTTGCAAACTCAACGGCAAGAAGATTAAGACGTTCCACGGCTTGTATGATGGTATTCCGGAGCGACTCTATGGAAAGAAGAGCACACCGGAGGAGGTTGCTGCCAAGTTGGACAACTGCAAGAAGGGCGAAATCAAACGCATACAGCGTGGTACGTTGTATGATTGGGCTCGCGACTGCGGTACTCGTAACCGTGTGATTTATGATATCAACCCACACAATACGGTAGATTTGGACCCACAAACAGTCGAGAAGTCGAGCGATTTGATTGATATCCAAATTCGCAATGCCGGCTATCGTTTGGCTGCATTTCTGAATCGCTATTTCGATAAATAGCCTAAATCCATACTGCGATGAAATCGATACTTATAACTGTGGCTCTGCTTGTGGCGATGGTTGCCGGCATCCGTTCGGAGTACTTCTTGTTGCGTTACACCATCTTTGCCGAGCGTGTAATCGAAAATCACGAGAGTTATGATGAGGAGGATTGGAAACAGACTATCGAGAAGTATGGTAAGTACCGTGAGGAGTATCAGGAGGTTGCTGCCGATATGAGTGAAGAGGATCGCGATAAGGTCGATAGCCTTAACTATAAACTCAATGCATTGATTATCCGCAACAAAACCAAGAAGGTTACCGATGCTGTCGGCTCGGCTGTCAATGAGGCGGTCGGCACCGTAAAGGAGCTGCTGAAATAGTACAAGGACTATCGAGAAATATAGCTATGCAGAGTTGTCGGGCGGGAATCCTCGCCCGATTTTTGTATTCCGAAAAAAGTTTATATCTTTGCACCGCACTTGTGGAGAGATTTGGACTGATTGCAACCACAATAAAAAATCGCTAAAACAGCAATTCTTTTATACAACAGCCATTTCTCCCGTAATTTTATTGTTTTTTAATAGTAAAAAGGTAAAACTTATGGGATTTTTGTTTACATCGGAGTCGGTGTCGGAGGGACACCCTGACAAGGTCTCCGATCAGATTTCAGATGCTATTCTTGACGAATTTCT
>JAFVXS010000002.1 GCA_017501025.1 Alistipes sp. | reverse complement strand
GTTGAGCCAACCGCCACTCTTCGGCAACTTTGTCAGTATCGAAGGGAAGAAGGCGAATATCGTAAATGGCAGAGCAAATGCCAACGAGAAGGCCAACATCGTCAAAATCGGACTCCAAAACTCGCCCGATGTCGATTTGATAAGTACCGAGCCAACGATAGGTCCTGTGCAGGAGAACGATACCAAAACCAGCGTCAAAGCCATAAAGAATATGCCTGCAACACCGCTCTTGTCCGATGCAGCGTCGCTCTTGTTTACCAACCAACTTGGCAGTGTAATTTCGAACGCTCCGAGGAACGATGCAGCAAATACCATAAAGACGATAAAGAAGATGATATTTGGCAGCCAATGTGTTGCTAACCAGTTGAATATGTCGGCTGTTACGGCATCTCCTCCAACGATGCGGGTGATGATGATGATTGCTGCGATAGGCAGGGTGTAGAGCAATACGATAAAGAGTCCGTAAAGCGATGCATTCAGACGACCCTTTGCCGGCGTTGAGCTACCCTTCATAAAGAACGATACGGTCATCGGTACCATAGGGAATACGCAAGGCGTAAGCAGTGCAGCAAAGCCCCATAAAACAGCCTCGATAATCAGAGCCCATAGCGAGCCACTGCCTGCGGCATCCTTTACGGGTGCAATTTCGGCAGATGCTTCGGCTGGGGTAGCTGTCGAGCCGATTTCGAACACCAACTCCTCCTCCTCGGGTGCGGTACATTGACCTTCGGTGCAGGCCTGATAAGTGAAAATCGCCTTAACAGTGGCAGACGTATCGGTCAGCTTGACCTCCTGCTCGAAGATGGCATTGCCCTCATACTCGCCATAGTTGCCGAAGATGTCGTCCGAAATCTGCTTTGGAGTCGATAGAGCTCGTACATCGCCGACCAACTCTACGCCTTTACCTGCTTCAAATTTGAGGGTCGTGGGGTTGTATGGGTGCTGTGCATCGTAGATGTGCCAACCATTGTCGATGGTCGCCTTAACGGTCAAGGTATAAATGCCATCCTTCTCGCTGATGGTTTTGCTCAAATGCACAGGACTCTGTGCAATAGCTGTTATCGTAAAGAGCGAGAATAGCGTTACGAAAAGTGTTCTCATATTGTGGTACTCTTTTGAAATTATCAGTAATAAATATTGTGCGAAGGTAGTTATAATTTTTGAATTTTCGCTCAATGCCCTGCAAATTCTCTTTGATGGCGATTGTTTAGAAGGGCTTATAAATGTTGTAAAAGTCGCTTTTTGATGTAAAAGATGAATGTTGTAAAATAATCTGACTACATTTGTCGTTGTAAGGTCGTGTAACGTTTAATGAAACTTAAAAAAAGAAGATGAATCAGGACTTTTTTCCGTATCGCAATGCGATGCTTGATAATAGCGATATTGACTATATTGAGTGCCGAGGGGCGGTTTTTGTGCGTATCAGGGATGTTCGCAAAAGCATAGCGAAGGCACTGAAATACCCTGCCCGCATCGAGTCGTTTGTGATGTTGTATTGTAGTCGCGGAAGACTCTCTTTTTCTGCAAAATTGCAGGAGCTTGAAATGACGGAAAATACGTTTTTCGGGGTTGCTCATTCGTTGATGCAGTTCAAAGATTGTTCCGACGATTGCGAGTTGTATGCACTCTCGTTCAGTCAGGAGTTCGGGACGCAGATGAACATAGATTTGCGACACATTTTTCCACTGATATCGGTAATAGACAATTCGCCGAAAGTTCACTCGACACCGAAGGGGTTGCAAGTGGCAATCGAACGAGGTTTTAACCGTATGTTGGAGTCGAGTGCCGAGATGAAAGGTACGCAGGTTCCGTATGCCGATTTGGCGGTTGCACACCTCTTCACGTCCATCCTCTACTCGTTCTGTACGTTGTTGGCTGTCGATGTCGAAAAACCGCTGTCTATTCCGGTCAAAAACCGCACCACAGAGTATTTTGAGCGGCTTTTGCGTCTGCTTGGCGAACACTATAAAACCGAGCGTAGTGTAGAGTTCTATGCCGATAAAATGAGTCTTACACCGAAGCATTTGTCGAGGGTTGTCCGCAGCCATTCTGGGCGTTCCGTACACCAGTGGATTGATGCGTTTGTGGTGCAGGAGATTAAAAATCTGTTGAAACATTCCAACCTCTCGATTCAACAAATTTCATACGAATTGCACTTCTCCAATCCGTCGTTTATGGGGCAATATTTCAAGCGAATTACCGGTAAGACTCCGGGAGAATATCGACGCGAAATTTAGTTGGTCGTGTGACTTGCTCTGCGATAAGGTAAACTAATAAATAGTTAGGTTAGCCCTCCGTTTTCGGAGGGTTTTTTGTGGATTTTTCTGCCAAAATACTCCGATTTGCGAACTTTTTGCCGTGAGCTGTTTGTGAGGTTTTTATCGACAAAACAGAAAAAACGTCTTTTTTTTATAAAAAAAACGAAAAAAGTATCTCTAATTAAAAATTTATTTTTAACTTTGAAATCGGAAACAAATATTTTTTAACCTAAAACATATTGTAATGAAAAAAGTCTACTTATTTATCGGCTTGACATTGAGTTTGTTAGCCGTAGGCTGTAACGACGATTCTACCACCGATGCACCGGTAGCACCAGCTCCGGAAGGTGAGGTTGTCGTGTCTGTAGCAGCAACTTTGCCTGATGCTTTGGTATGGAGCGAGGGCGATTTGGCAACCATCAACGGAAAACAGGCAGAGGCTTATCCTGATGCTGTTGATGCTTCGAAGGCAACATTTGTTGTATCGGACATCACTTCTCCTGTTGTATTGGTAGCACCATCTTCGGCAGTATCTGGCCTTGACAAGGTTATTCTGCCAGCAGCTCAAACCTATGCAGGTGAGGGCTTCGATCAGTCGGCTTATGTTCTTTATGGCATTGGTGAGTTTGAGCCAAAGGCAGAGGGTGATGAGTCGAAAGAGGAGTCTGTAAATCTTGCACTCGCTCCTGTATGCGGTGTAGTTTCGATTCCTGTTGTTCTTGACCCAGCAACTGCTTCTGGTGAGGTTGCATTGGCAAAGCTTTCGGTAACCTCTTTGGGCGAGGCTCCATTGTCGGGTACTTGGACTGCTGCAATGTCGAAGAACGAGGAGACAGGCGAGTATGCTTACACTCTCACTCCTAGTGAGGTTACTGCTACTACCGACGTTCGTTTCGAGACTCCTGCTCTTCTCTCGACCGATGCTCCTGTTGTTGTCAACTTGGTAGTTCCTGTTGGCACATACGCAGGTGGTTTCGAGGTTATTGCAACCGATAGCGACAACCACAACTTCATTATGACAAGCACCGAGGATGTTGTTGTTGAGGCTGGTGCAGCTGCTGCTGTATCGCTTCCACAGCTTACATTCACCGTTGTTGAGAAGGCTCCTGCAACTTTGAATGTTACCATCGCGGAGGGTCACTCGGTTGTATGGGCAGCAAACGATGCAGTTGTTGTTAATAACGAGCTTTCGAAGAACGTTGTAGCAGAGAGCGAAGTTGGTGGCAAGAGCGCACAATTCTCGTTCGATGCTGTTGCTTACCCATATTCGGTATTCTATCCAGCAGAGCTCTACACTACAAGTGGTACAGTTCGTTTCTACTCGGAGCAGACTATTTCGGTTAATGGTTTGGATCGTACGTCGCTTGCTATGGCGGGTTACTCGAACACAACCGATGTTACTCTCTACTCGCTCTGCGGTATCGTAACAATTCCTATCACCAACAACTACGAGGGTGAGGATGTTATTGTTGAGAAGATTGTTGTTAAGAGTGCTATGGGTGATGCCATCTGCGGTAAATACCATATTAATTATAGAACAGGTAAGCTTGCAGTTGTTGCTCCAAAGAGCGAGATTACTTTGACCCCAACCGAGGAGGCTCCTGTTACAATCGGCGTAGGTGAGACTGTGAATGTTCAGTTTGCTGTTCCTGCTGGTTTCGTAAACAATGGTCTGTTGCTCGATATCACAGCTAGCGTAGGTTTCAAGGAGAATATTCCTGTATTCCCTTCGGGTCTTGATGTTCGTGCTGGTGTCGAGAGCGTAGCCGAGGCATACTCTTATGAGGAGGTTAAGATTGACGCTATCCGCACAGCTGACGAGTTGTTGGACTTCGCGAAGAGTGTAAACGCTGGTCGTTATAAGAGATTCGTTAACGACAATGGCGAGGTTGTTCTCGGTGGCGATATCGATATGTCGCAGCTGCACGGTGATTGGGTTCCTGTTAAGGGTCTCGATGGCGTTGGTTTCGACGGCGTATTCAACGGTCAGGGCTTCTCTATCAAGAATTGGTTTACACAGGCTCCTTTGTTCGACCGTGTAGCTCTTGGTGCAACTGTTCAGAATCTTAACATTGACGCTAGTTGCGAGCTTGTTTCGCCAGAGGATTATGAGCCATATTCGGGTGTTCACGCTATTGGTTTCATCATTGGCTACAACGAGGGTAGCATTATCAACTGCGTAAATAACGCTGATGTTGTTCACAACCTCGATATTGGTAAAGACTTCACTGTTTGCCACGCTTCGATGGTAGGTAACCAGGTTGGTGGTTTGATGCAGAACTGTATCAATAACGGTACTATTACGCTTAACATTGGTAAGATTACCAAGTCGGTTTATGCAGCAGGTCTTGCAGCACAGACAAAGAGCTCGGCTGTAATCGATGGTTGCGAGAACCACGCCAAAGTTACTCTCAACACCGATAATGCTCCAACCGGTAACGTATATTTGTCG
>JAFVXS010000224.1 GCA_017501025.1 Alistipes sp. | reverse complement strand
CGATGATGGCGTGATAGGGTAGATGGCGGCAACCTCCGAGAACATATATGCAATATGTGCTGCGGCATAGTTTCCGTCACAAGTGATAAATTTCTTCTCTGCCATAGTTCTATAAATTTTGTTATTGTTTTATTTTTCTACTCCTGCACACAACAACCCTTTTCCACCTACTTACCCTCCCCCTCCTCCTGCACTACAATTGTGGGCAATGGAACAGAATCGTGCAAATTTCGAGCCTTTAACCAACATAGTTGGTTGCAATAGGCCGAAAATCGATGCAAAAATACAAACCTTTTGGCGGAGTTCCTAATAAAAATGTGATTATTTTAGTGTTAAAAATTTCACAATATTTGTTAAAAAATTAACACTTAAAAATTGGGCGAAAATGGGGCTAAATATGCTGACTGACCCACTGCGTGAGTTCGATGAAATCCTCGACGGTAAGTTGCTCGGCACGTTGCGAGAAGAGCGGATGCTCCTCGTTGTTGAATGTTCCGAATACGGCTCGCAACGAGTTACGCAACATCTTGCGGCGTTGGTTGAACGAGGCCTTGACAACTTTAATAAATAGTTGCTCGTCGCAGGCGAGCTTCTCGACGCTGTTTCGACGCAGACGAATAACGGCACTTTTGACCTTTGGAGGTGGCGAAAATACCTTCTCCGAGACGGTGAACAAGTAGTCGATGTCGTACCACGCTTGCAGCAGGACGCTCAAAATACCTCGTTCGCGTGAGCCCTCTTTCTCGGCGATGCGAACAGCAACCTCGCGTTGTATCATTCCGACACACTGTCCGACACGATTGCGATTCTCGATAATCTTAAAGAAGATTTGCGAGGATATGTTGTATGGGAAGTTGCCGATAATATACATCTCATCGCCGAAACGCTCTGCAAGGTCCATTTTGAGGAAATCGCCCTTTATAAGACGAGGTGTGAATTGGGGGTAGTGCGTATTGAGATATGCCACGCTCTCCGAATCAATCTCGGCACCGTAAAGCACAATATCGGAGCGTTGTAGAAGGTATTGGGTCAAAACACCCATACCGCATCCAACCTCTAATGTAGGGATAGGCTTTTGTGGCGGTTGAAGTGCATCGCATATTTTGTGGGCAATATTCAAATCCATTAAGAAGTGTTGCCCCAATGCCTTTTTTGCTCTAACCTCGGTCATCTCTGTTCGCTGCTATTCTACTTCTCCCGACTGTTGGGGGTTAATTGCCCACTTCACAGAGGAATTTGATGCGTACCAGACGAATCTCCTCTTCGGTATATTCGCTACCCAATTCGGCAATGGCTTCGTCGAGTGAGTCGCTCTCGGCGTCCTCTTTGAAATATAGATAGATATCCT
Source organism: Alistipes sp. (assembly GCA_017501025.1). GTDB lineage: Bacteria > Bacteroidota > Bacteroidia > Bacteroidales > Rikenellaceae > Alistipes. The sequence goes on along the minus strand of JAFVXS010000224.1, from coordinate 10,235 downwards.
CAATCTTATCCTCGTCCATATAGTCGTCGAGGTAGTATTGGATGTTGAGACGTGTGCCGGCATTGACAATACTCTCGATTTCGCTCAACAACTCGTCGAACGTAAGATTTTTGGCTCGGGCAATATCCTCGAAATCCATTCGTCGGTCGATGGATTGGATGATAAAGATTTTGTTGCCGGACTTATTTGCCACAGCCTTTACGACCATATCTTGTGGTCGGATAATCTCCTTCTCCTCGACATAGACCTTTATGAGGTCGATAAACTCTTGTCCGAACTTTTGAGCCTTGCCTACGCCCACACCGGAGATATTCTGCATCTCTTCGAGCGTAGTAGGGTATTGAATCGACATATCTTCGAGCGAAGGGTCTTGGAATATCACAAACGGAGGCAGATTGTGCTTCTTTGCGACCTTTTTGCGGAGGTCTTTCAGCATTGCAAACAACTCCTCGTCGGCAGCACCGCCACCCGATGGAATGTTGTTCTGCTCACGCTCTTCGGCATCGTAGTCGTGATCTTGTGCTACACGAACACTCTTTGGATGTTCGATAAACTCTTTGCCACTCTCGGTAATCGAAATCAGACCGTAATTCTCTATATTTTTGTCGATATATCCCAAAATTAAACCTTGTCGGATGACGGCACTCCAAAATGCTTGCGGCTTCTCGGCTCCGCGTCCGAAATATTGGTTTTTGTGGTGCGAGTAACTCTTAATGTTTGCCGTGGTCTTACCCAAAAGCATTGTGATAAGATGGTCGATTTTGAACTTGTCGCCAATAGACTCCAACGCTTTGAGTGCCAATACCAAATCTTGCGAAGCCTCAACCTGTGGACGAGGGTTGCAACAGTTGTCGCACGCACCGCAGTTATCCTGCTTATACTCCTCACCGAAGTAGTGCAGCAACGAGCGACGACGACACATCGAGGTCTCGGCATAGGATTGCGTTTCGAGTAGCAACAGCTTGCCAATCTCCTGCTCGGCAATCGGCTTGCCCTGCATAAATTTCTCCAACTTCTGGATATCCTTATAGTTGTAGAAGGTCAGACAGAAACCTTCGCCTCCGTCACGACCTGCACGACCTGTCTCTTGATAGTATCCCTCCAACGATTTAGGAATGTCGTAGTGAATCACGAAACGCACATCGGGTTTGTCGATACCCATACCGAAAGCGATGGTCGCAACGATAACATCGGTACCCTCCATCAGGAACGCATCTTGGTTCTCGGCACGCTTCTGGGCATCCATACCTGCGTGGTAAGGGAGTGCTTTGATGCCGTTGGCAACGAGCAACTCGGCAAGTTCTTCAACCTTTTTGCGACTTAAACAGTAGATTATACCGCTCTTGTTAGGATTTTGCTTGATGAACTTTATGATTTCGCGGTCGGCATCGTTTTTCGGGCGTAGTTCGTAATAGAGATTAGGGCGGTTGAACGACGATTTGAATACCGTAGCATTGTTCATACCGAGGTTTTTCTGTATATCCAGCTGAACTTTTGGCGTTGCGGTTGCCGTAAGTGTAATCAACGGAGCTGTACCTATATCATTTATAATAGGGCGGATACGTCTGTACTCCGGGCGGAAGTCGTGACCCCACTCCGAGATACAGTGTGCCTCGTCGATAGCATAGAACGAAATCTTTATCTTACGAAGGAACGAAATATTATCCTCTTTGGTAAGCGATTCGGGTGCAAAGTACAACAGCTTTGTCTTGCCGGCAAGAACATCGTCGCGAACTTGCTGTACGGCATTTTTATTGAGCGACGAGTTCAGGAAGTGGGCTATGCCCGGATTGTCGGAGAATGTACGCATTGCATCGACCTGATTTTTCATCAGAGCGATAAGTGGCGAGATGATGATGGCAACGCCATCCATAACCAGTGCCGGAAGTTGATAGCAGAGTGATTTTCCGCCACCCGTAGGCATCAAAACAAATGTGTCGCGACCGGCAAGCAGGTTAAGAATAACGGCCTCCTGATTCCCTTTGAAGGAGGAGAAACCGAAGTATTCTTTCAGTTTTTGATGGATTAACTCTCTGTCTGTCAGCCTTTGTGTCATTATTTTTACGCTATAAAATGGTTGTATGTAGGTAAAAACTTACTCAAAGATAGTGAAAATTTGTGAAAATTCCATAACTTTGTAAAAATTTTTTTAGTGCGATATGCGACTTTATACCACAGACCTTGTTAAGAAGTACAAGTCAAGAACGGTTGTTAACCACGTGTCGATAGATGTTCGTCAGGGCGAAATTGTCGGATTGCTTGGTCCTAACGGAGCGGGTAAGACCACCTCTTTTTATATGATTGTGGGACTTATCAAGCCAAACAACGGACGTATATTTTTGGAACACGATGACGGCTCTGTCAATGAACTCACAAGCCTTCCGGTCTATAAGCGAGCACAACTCGGTGTGAGCTATCTTGCACAGGAGGCATCGGTTTTCCGCCGTTTGAGTGTCGAAGACAATATTCGTGCGGTGTTGGAGATGACCAACTACACGAAGGAGTATCAGCAGGATAGATTGGAGTCGCTTATCGAGGAGTTTCGTCTGCAAAAAGTACGCAAAAGTTACGGTAATCAACTTTCGGGTGGCGAGCGTCGTCGAACCGAGATTGCCAGAGCCATTGCCATCAATCCGTCGTTTATTCTGCTCGATGAGCCATTCGCGGGTGTGGACCCAATTGCGGTAGAGGATATTCAGAGTATTGTTGCAACTCTGAAACAGAAGAATATCGGTGTGATTATTACCGACCACAATGTCGATGAAACGTTGGCAATTACCGATCGTACCTACCTCTTGTACGAGGGTAAAATCCTCAAAACGGGTACGGCAGAGGAGTTGGCTGCCGATGAGATGGTACGTCGTGTATATCTCGGTAAGAACTTCGAGTTGAAACGCAACCACCGTTTCGAGTTGGCAAGCAAACCTGCTGCCGAGGATGTTGCGGAGGAGTAGTCGAATTTTACACAATTTACATAAAATGGATAGAGTTGTCTGTCGAGGCCGCGTATCGGGTTGCGTAACACCCCCATCGTCGAAGAGTTATGCACAGCGAGCATTGGCTGCTGCACTGCTTGCGGAGGGGCGGAGTGTGCTACGCAATATCGACTTTTGCGACGATACCCTTTCGGCTATAACCTGTATCGAGGCTCTCGGTGCAAAGGTTGAGCGAACGGCTGCCGATGTGGTGACAATCGACGGAGGCTTAAAACCTGCGTCGGAAGTTTTGCACGTTGGCGAGTCGGGTTTGGCTACACGTCTTTTTACCCCGATTGCAGCTCTATGTTCGCATCCGATTACAATCGAGGGACGTGGGACGTTACTGCACCGTCCGATGACTATGATGATAGAGCCTTTGAGGGCTTTGGGGGTAGATGTCCGAGATGGTGGTGGTTATTTGCCTATCGAGGTTTGTGGACCTATGTGCAGAGATTATGTCGAGGTCGATGGCTCGGTGTCGTCACAATTTATTACGGGACTTTTGATGGCTCTGCCTTGCAAGGAGAGCGATACGGTGATTCGTGTGAGTGGTGCCACATCCCGACCATATTTGGATATGACCATCTCGACGGCAGAGCAGTTCGGTGTTGAGATAGAGCACAATAATTACGAGGAGTTTTTTGTGCGTGGCTCGCAACGATATCGTGCGGTCGATATTGCGATAGAGGGCGATTGGAGCGGTGCTGCATCGTTGATGGTTGCAGGAGCTATCGCAGGAGAGGTAACCGTCAAAAATATATCGATGTTGTCACGACAGGCGGATGTCGCTATCACTACGGCATTGGTGCGGGCAGGTGCAGAGGTAATAAGCGACGATGTGGGTGTTACGGTGCGTCAGCGTCCTTTGCGGGCATTCGAGTTCGATGCAACCAATTCACCCGACCTATTCCCGGTGTTGGCTGCTTTGGCGGCGGCGTGTGAGGGCGAGAGTATCATATACGGAACGCATCGCTTGGAGCATAAAGAGAGCAATCGTGCCGAGGCAATACGTGCGGAGTATGCCAAATTGGGCGTTGAGGTCGAGCTGGATGGGGATATGATGCGTATTCGTGGTGGCAGAGTTCGTGGCGGCAGGGAGGTCGAGACGTATGGCGACCATCGTATGGCTATGTCGTTGGCATTGACAGCATTGCGAGCAGATGAGCCTATTACCGTATGCGGTGCAGAGTGCGTGGCAAAAAGTTATCCCGACTTCTTCGAAATGTTGGATAAAATCAGAGTTGAGTAGTCTATGACAAACGGTTTTGGGGAGAGATTCCATATCGAGATATATGGTGCTTCGCACGCTCCGTCGTTGGGAGTGCGAATTGAGGGCGTTCCTGCCAATATGGAGCTTTCGGAGGCTGATTTTGCTGCCGATTTGGAGCGTCGTCGGAGTGGGCGACGTGGTACGACTCCTCGTCGAGAGGGCGATGTACCACATATTTTGTCGGGTGTTAAAGATTCGGTAACCGATGGCACGTTGTTGGAGATTGCTTTTTGTAATGAAAATACACGTTCGTCGGATTACGAGCAGTTTCGATTTCATCCACGCCCGTCGCACGTCGATTTGGTAGCTCGTCGCAAGTATGGCGAGGAGTTTGATTTGCGTGGCGGAGGTCCTTTCTCGGGACGAATGACACTGCCTATGGTTGCAGCAGGTGTCGTTGCTAAACGTATATTGGGAAGTGGAGTGCACTTTACGACAACGATTGTGGAGATAGGCGGCGAACGTGATAGTGCCAAGTTTGACGAGGTGGTTGAGGCTGCTATGCGTGATGGCGACTCGGTTGGAGGCGTTATCGAGTGTCGAATTTCGGGCATTGAATGTGGTGTAGGCGAGCCGATGTTCGACTCGGTAGAGAGTGTCGCAGCCCACATTCTATTTGCAATACCGGCGGTTAAGGGCGTTGAGTTCGGTAGTGGCTTTGCGGGTGTGGCTTTGCGAGGCTCTGCACGCAACGATGCGATAATAGATGCCGATGGCAGAACTCGTACAAACAATGAGGGCGGAATAAATGGCGGTATTGCAAACGGAAACGATATTGTGGTGCGTGTTGCTATAAAACCTACGCCGACAATATCGCGTCAGCAACAGACCTACCACTTCGGAAATCGACAAATCGAGCCGTTAAATGCCAAAGGTCGCCACGATGCCTGTATTGCACTACGTGCAGGTGTTGTCGTTGAGGCCGCTATGGCGATAGCATTGGCTGACCTTACACTTCAAAAATAGAGATAACCGATGGCAACTCGTCGCCAAATAGTGCGTTATATCGTTGAGCAGATTGCCGATGTATATGATAGGAGAGAGTCGGAGGCGATTGCTCGGATAATTCTTTGCGAAAGGCTCTCGTTGGACTACTCTCACTTGTTGGCAGACTACGATGCAGAGTGCCAAATCGACGATTTGGAGAGTATTGTTGCCGATTTGCAACAAGCCCGACCACTGCAACACATATTGGGAAAGGCGGAGTTTTGCGGTTTGACATTCGAAGTCGATTCCTCGACGTTGATTCCTCGTCCCGAAACGGAGGAGTTGGTTGAGTTGGTCGCACGATATTGCAGGGCAGATGCCCATATTTTGGATGTGGGATGCGGTAGTGGTGCTATTGCGATAGCGTTGGCTCATCGTCTGCCTGCTGCTACGCTTACAGCAATCGATATCTCGGAGGGGGCACTTGCCGTTGCTCGTCGAAATGGAGAGCGAAATGGTGTCGATGTGACATTTTTGCAGTGTGATGCGTTGGGCGATATCTCTTCGCTCGGAACTTTTGATGTTGTGGTATCTAATCCTCCATATATTCCTCTCTCGGCAAAGGCTGCAATGCATCGCAATGTTGTCGATTATGAGCCACATACCGCACTCTTTGTGGCAGATAACGACCCTCTGTTGTTCTATCGACGTATCGCCGAAAATGGACAAAAAATTTTGCGTAGTGGGGCGATATTGGCATTTGAGATTTATGAAGAGTTTGCTGCTGACGTAGTTTCTTTGTTGGAACGCTTGGGTTATATTGAGCCGACTATTGTCAGGGATGCAAATGATAAAGACCGAATTGTATGGGCAAGATGGCAGTAGATGGAAAACCAAAGCGGGAGCGAACGCCAAAACAGGCGTTGAATGCGTTGATGCGGCAGTGTGCCCGTGCGGAACGCTCATCGGGTGATGCCCTGCGATTGATGCGTGGGTGGGGTATCAGCGAGGGCAATATGCAGCAAATTTTGAAGCAGTTGATATCCGAACGCTATATTGATGACAGACGCTATGCAGCAGCGTTTGTTCGTGACAAAATCAACCTATCGACGTGGGGTAGTCGTAAGATTGCCATTGCATTGAGCCGCAAAGGTATAGATTCGCAAATAATCAGAGATACGCTTGCCGAATATGATGAAATCGACGATGAGGAGCGTTTGGAGGGACTTTTGCGAAAGAAGATGGCAAGAACAAAGGCTTCGTCGCTCTTCGATTTGCGGGCAAAGCTGATGCGATATGCTGCGTCACAAGGCTATAAGTTCGATGTAATAAGCAGCTGCATTGCGAAGATAACCCAAAACGCCGAAAGTGAAGATGAGGACTCTTTTATGTAGCATATTTCTTCTCCTCGTGTCGATGATTTGGAGTGTTCGTGCCGAGAGTTTGTGTTATCCGATTCGTGGCACAAAACAACTCCATTCTGCATCGTTTGGCGAGTTGCGTGAAAATCATTTTCATAGTGGCGTGGATATCAAAACCGAAGGCGAAGAGGGACGTCCCATAGTTGCTATTGCCGATGGATATATTGTGAGGGTGGTGGTCTCGCCGGGTGGCTATGGCAGAGCATTGTATGTTTATCATCCGCAACTGAAAAAGATGAGTGTTTATGCCCATCTGCTCGCTTTTGTGGATGCTGTCGAACAGAGAGTCTTCGCCGAGCAGTGCCGTCGCCAGAGCAATCGAGTTACGATTTTCCCAAATAATACGGAGTTTCGCGTTAGACGTGGCGATGTCATAGGTTGGTCGGGTAATAGCGGCTCATCGTTTGGAGCTCACCTCCATTTCGAACTTCGCGATGCGTCGGGCGAACGGGTGTATAATGTTGTTCGTCAGGGTTTTATGCGACCTGCTGATAGCGTGCGGCCACAGCTTTTGCGATTGTATCGCATAGAGGTTGATACCATCGATAGAGTGGCTGTCGAGCAGATAGTTCGCCTCTATGATATTTGCCGCCATCGGGGAGGTTATACTATTGGGAAAGAGGTCGAAATCGGCAAAAACGGCTACTTTGTTATCGAGTGTCGTGATAGACAAAATGGGACGATAAATCGCTATGGTGTCTATCGTACAACTATGCGGGTCGATGGCAGAAAGGTCTTTGAGCGATGTGCCGATAGTTTTACGTTTGCCGAGAGTCGCTACTGTAATCTGATAGGTTACTATCCGTTGATGAGTGCTGCAAATTGTGAGGTGTTGCGACTTGTACGCCCCAATGCACTGCCACAACACCTCTTCAAAACGCTGGTTGATGATGGTCGAGTAGTGGCTGATGTAGGTCAAAAACGTCGGGTTGCTATCGAGGTTGAGGATGATTGCGGAAATGTGTCGAAAATCGAATTTACCGCTTGTGGTGCCAATTTGAGAGTGAAATATAAAAAGCGACCGACCGACTACGTTGTGCGAGCAGGCGAAAATCGCACAATTTCGGGTGGTAATGTGACCGTAACACTAAACGAAAAGTCGTTGTACGATACGGCGTTTTGCAGCATAGAGCCACTGAACGAGAGTGTCGAGGTAGAGTCTGTCGAGGTGCTTTCGTCGCCATATCGTATCCTATCGGCCGATGAGCCGTTGCGTGGTTATATGAATATTATGTGGCGATGCAATGTGCCACCTCATCTTATGCGAAATGTCGCTCTTGCCCGCTCCAATTATCGGGGAGAATACCGCTATGCAGGAGGTATTTGCTGGGGTGGCAGTATGATTACATTGCAGAGCCGTACTGCGGGCGAATATGTGGTGGTTGCCGATACGGTTGCTCCGACAATTAAACCGCTGAAATGGAGCCGAAATCGATTGGCTGGCTTGCGAGAGTTCCGTTTCGAAGTGAAGGATAACTTTTCGGGTATAAAACGATATGAGTGCCGTATCAACGGATGTTGGACCCCTATTGAGTATAGACCAATCGAGAGAGTGCTGATATATAGACCCGATAAGACCTCGCAACAGCAACAGAGCGGCAACAAAGCGGTCGAGTTGCGTGTCGAAGATGGGTGTGGCAACATCACTCGTTGGCAGGGAGAGTTACCCTAAATCGGAAGATGCGATTTGACAATTTATGGTGGGCGATATCATACAATATGATAATGTGTAAAGCAGAGAGTGTATGAAACGATTGGTATTGGTAGTTGTAATGTTGGCTGTTGTTGGTGCATTTACGCCGACAGATGCTGTTGCAAAAAAACGTGAACAGGCTCGACGTGAGGTGCTATCACGCAGTCGGGGCTATTATAAAGATCTCTTTATGGATGGCGGCGTAGCACTTACATCGCGAACATTTCTGCCGGCCGTGCCATTTCTGGGTCTTTCGTTGGAGTATTTTATATCGGCAAAGGGGGATAGCCTTGCCGAGAAAAACGCATCACGTCAGGCTGCGGTATTTTGTGGTAATGAGGATGATAGCAACGGTTGGCTGCTCTATCCCGATGGCTCGCCACGCTATCGTATGATATATGTCAATGGCGGCTCCGCAATCAAACACGCTCGCTCGATGGGCGAAGCGGCCGCAGAGCATATCCAAAAATATGTAGCCAACGGTGGCTCATATCTTGGCACCTGTGCAGGGGCGTTTATTGCATCGAAAGGCGGTATGGACCATAAAGGCAAAGTGCATTACGGGGATAAATATTGGCATTTGTGGCAGGGCTTTGCTCATAGAACACGACTGACGAAGAGCAGTACCGCTATGCAGGTTGAACGCAAGAGTCCGCTGTTGCGGTATTTCGATTTTGGTGGCGACTATAAGATTGACAGCGTGCGTCATAATGGCGGTTGCTATGCCTACGATGGCGGGGCGGAAGGGCTTGTTGCAGGCACAGAACCTCTTACACGATATGTCTTTAAGAATAACGGCAAGGTTAAGATTGACGGCAAAATCAGCTCGTGGGCCTATAAGCCGAGTGCCGAGTCGGGAAGAGTGGTGCTGTGCGGCTCACATCCCGAGGCTGTCGGTCAGGGCGAACGTTTGGAGTATATGTCGGCGATGATGCTCTATGCTATGGATGGAAATGCCAAGCCGACTGTTAAGGGCGATTTGCAGGTTGGAGAGGTGCGAGAGATGGATAAACGCACCGAGGATAACGACCCCGCATATACCCGCATTGGCGATAGGCAGTATCACCATTTTGTTGTCGATGTGCCTCGCAAGTGCAAAAAGATGACGATTAAACTTGACGGATATAAGGGCGAAAATAACTTTGATTTGACTTTGTGTGCCAAGTACGGGGAGTTGGCATTTCACGATAATACATTGATTAAAGATGTGTCGCGTGGCTGCAAAAAGCAACTTGTCGTCGAGAAGCCAAGAGCAGGCCGCTGGTATGTGTCGGTATTTTGCGAGACGACTGTCAATGCATCTGTCGGCAGGTTTGGAACATATTACCGCACCAATCGCCGCGTTTTGAATGGTGTTCCGTATAAAGTTGTGGTCGAGTACTAATTATTAAGTGAATTGCAGTTTTGCGGTGCATTTGCCCTAAAAAGCAGAAACTATTGCGACTATGTAGCCGTTGCAATGCACTATGGAAATAATCCGCCAACGGCTTTGTAAGGCGGATATGACCACAAAAGTCGATAAGAGTTGTACAAATTGAAAAATTTATATTATTTTTGCACCGCAAACTATTAAAGGGTCGGTTCCGTAGCTCAGTTGGATAGAGCAACAGCCTTCTAAGCTGTGGGTCGTGGGTTCGAATCCCGCCGGAATCACGAGTGATGCAAACAGACATCATTGGCAAGCCACTCCGAAAGGGGTGGCTTTTGTAATATAAGCAGTTGTGGGTGCTTGCACACTTGCAACTGCTTATATTGTGAAAGCTATTCTGCATAGCAGAACTTGCCAATGATGTTTGTTTATATCCGAGGATCCCAAGGGAAAGACGCAGTAAAGCGCAGCGTCTGCGTCAATCCCATATAAAGCACAACCACCTTGTTTTATTATTGCCGAGCCGACGCAGTGAAAGACGATCGTAGCGAAGTCAATCACATTGTAAGCAATGCTT
>JAFVXS010000223.1 GCA_017501025.1 Alistipes sp. | reverse complement strand
TGTTGCCGAGCAGAATGTTGCAACGTAAGACTCGATTACGCGACCTGCGATATAACCAAACAACACAGGCTCGACATAGTCCCATTGACCCGACAACGAATCGACGTGATAATCCTCCCACAGACGACCCAAAATCTCATCCTTCTTTGCGAAGTGGGTTGTAAAGTCGATTAAGATTGCAATAGGCTCTCCTACAACATTCCAACGGCCTACACGAACACGGATTCCCTCGTTATAGAGGTTTTGACGCCACGCCTTCAACATATTGGCATCCTCCGTAAACTCTATATTACCATTGTCCTGCGAAAAATCGGGACCGATTGTAATGTAGTTGTCACCAAGTAACTTGGTTGCAGTCAGTGCTTTTGTTGCAACAACGGTATGAATTCCGCCGACTTTGTTGCAGACCTCCCAGCTTACCTCAAACAGAGTATCGGGAGTAAACTTCTTTTCACTCATATTTATTTGATTTATATATATTTTTCCCAATAAAACGCCGCAAAGATAGTGCTTAACTTTGAGATTTGAAAGTTTTATTAAAAATTTTTAATAATTTTTTACTTATATTTATATATAGAGCCCTACAAGCCCGATTTTCGCAGCCGCTCTATATCACAAAAAGTGTGCTGATGACCAAATCGGAGACCAAAAACTTCTCGGCAGGGATGGCGATGCGGTGGTCATCGTCCGACACTCGCTCGACAAGTACACCCTGCTCGATAAAGCTACTCGATAATTTTTCGATTCGCCTTGCCGCATCATCACCAAATCGATGGGCAATATCACGCAATGATATACCCTCCGCACGTCGCAAGCCGACCATAATACACTCATTCAGACGAACCGTATTATCTTGTGGCTCAATATCATAAGTAATTTTAGAAATATACTCCTCGATAGGTTGTTCGCACCAACGTCGCACATCGCCATTATAGGAGTGAGCTCCTGCACCGATTCCCAAATACTCTATGTCCAACCAATATGAGGAGTTATGACGCGAACGCATATTGGGTTTGGCATAGTTCGACACCTCGTAGTGTTCGTAACCGTTAGCCGTAAGCAGACGATGTACTAACAAGAACTCCTCCTCGCTCCTATCGTCGGCAATCTGCTTCATTGCCCCCGATGCAACAAGCCGTCCGAAACGGCTACCCTCTTCGATGGTGAGATGATATGCCGAAATATGTGCAACATCCAATGCAGCAATCCCTTCAACGGAGCGTTGCAACGAGTCGCCACCAAAACCATCAATGCCGAATATCAAATCAAGCGAAATATTGTGATAGCCGCCACGTTTTAGCCTCTCAACCGCCTCGATGGCCTGCTCTGCCGTATGGCGTCGTCCCATCAATCGCAAACAGTCATCATCGAGCGACTGTACTCCCATAGAGATACGATTGACAGAACTCTTTTGAAGAGCGGCGACATACTCATCGGTAATGTCATCGGGATTGACCTCAATGGTAATCTCTGCGTCGGACACTACATCGTACAACTGACGAACGTGGTCGATAAATCGCTCTATCTCCGCAGGGGGCAAAAGCGACGGTGTGCCTCCACCAAAGTATATCGTTGCCACTTTACGGTCGTGCAAGAAATCGGACTCCTGTTCCAACTCTCGATGCATCTGCTCCACTACGGCATCTATCAGACGTAGTTTGGTTGTTCGATAGAAGTCGCAGTAGCCACATACCCTCTTGCAAAACGGAATATGAAAATAGAGTGCCGCCATACTACAAAAGTAACAATTTTCAGCCATATTTCAAAATCCGCACAATCACCAAATCAAAAAGCGTCATCAAAACCACAATTCGACAGATATTATTCCATTTGAAACGCTGTTAGTGCCACACAAATAGTTGCCTCCTCCACAAAAAGAAAAAAATGCTTGTTAATTTTTTCACAATTCAAAAATTAGCAATATATTTGCAGTCGGAAAAGTAGGTTTTCCACACTACTTGTTCGGCAATATGCCGCAAACAGATGAGGAAATTCAGAAGTTAAACGCTAAAATATTAAAGAATTATGGCTTTCAAAAAAGAAGATTTATTGAAGTATGGCATCACCGACACTACCGAGGTGATTTACAACCCATCGTATGAGTTGCTCTTCGAGGAGGAGACCAAAGAGAACCTTACCGGTTTTGACAAAGGTCAGGAGACTGAACTTGGTGCTGTAAACGTAATGACAGGTGTTTACACAGGTCGTTCGCCAAAGGACAAGTTTATCGTAATGGACGAGAACTCGAAGGATACCGTTTGGTGGA
>JAFVXS010000222.1 GCA_017501025.1 Alistipes sp. | reverse complement strand
CCTGTACGTGCGATACATGACCTATCGAGTAGATTCCGCCATTGAACAGTCGTGGCAGACGGAATATAATATGCCACCAATGCAGTGGGCGAATCAACGTAACATCCAACAATCCGTCATCGGCAATCGCCTTCGGGAGCTGCTGCACACCACCACCGTTATACTTACAGTTGCCGACTGCGAGGCTGAACAGAAGATCGTCATAAACCATCTCATCATCGACCTTCACACGCACGCCCGACGATTTGTAGGTACAGTAGCCCTTTATGATGCTTGCTAAATAGAGCCACTTACCCTTGTAACCCTTCGCTTTCCAATGGTTGAAAATCGATATTACATAGGCATCAAAGCCCAAACCCGACACATTGACCATATAGCGGGTTTGTCGATATTGCGACTCGGTATATGTTACCGTTGCGACATCCTGCAAATAGGTATTCTCCTCGCGAATGGCACGAATAGCCTCCGAATAGCAGCTCGGAAAGCCGAAAGTTCTCGCCCAATCGTTACCCGTACCGACAGCGATTACCGCCAACAAGATATCTTTGGGGTCGGCCTCCTTCTGTATAAATAGACCATTGACCACCTCGTTGAGAGTGCCGTCGCCACCAACAACTATAATGCGACGAAAACCACGACGCACCGCCTCAACCGTAAGTTCTGTCGCGTGGTACTTATGCTCGGTAAATACCGCCTCGTGCAGCACTTCGTTATCGCGCAGCAACTTCGCAATCTGGGGGTAGTCCGTCAGACCGTGTCCCATTCCTGCCGTCGGATTGACAATCAAAAACCAATGCTTATCCGACGGTGCTTCCTGATACATCATAGTCCTATTTCGAAGGAATCTGTTCGAGTGTATAGGTCAGGAAGTGGTAGAACTTCTCAACCGATGCTATCTCGACACGCTCATCAGGAGAGTGTGGCGACTGGATAGTCGGGCCAAACGAAATCATATCCATTTCAGGATATTTTCCGCCAATAATACCACACTCCAAACCTGCGTGAATTGCCATTACAGCAGGCTCCTCGCCACCATAGAGCGACTTGTATATCTCTTTCATAGTGTGGAGAATAGGCGATGACATATTAGGTTTCCAACCATCGTAATCGCCCGACAATACCACGCTTGCACCTGCCAACTCGGCTACACCCTTCAAAGCCTCGCCCAAAGCAAGTTTCTCGGAGTTCACCGAGCCACGCAACAGGCACTGAACTTTCACACTCTCACCATCCGAAACGACACGAGCCAAGTTCGACGAGGTCTCAACCAAGCCCTCCATCTCAACCGACATCTTTATCACACCATTTGGCAAGCCGATAACCATCTTTGCCAAACGTGCTGCCGACTCTGCTGTCATAACGCTCTCGGGTTGAGCCACAGGGATAGCCTGCAACGAGATTGAATCCTCGATATTTTGATACTCGGCAACGAGCAGACGCTCAAATGCCGCAACCTCTGCCAAGAAGCTATCGCAATCGGCATCAGCAACCATAACCACTGCAACAGCCTCACGAGGGATTGCATTGCGAAGACCTCCGCCATCAATCGAAGCCAATCGAACATCGAGCGATGTGTGGTTGAGCAGACGGAACAACTCACGATTGGCATTTGCGCGCTGGCAAATAATCTGAATACCCGAGTGACCACCCTTCAAACCTTTCAATTCGAGCGAGAAGGTCTTATAACCACTCGGAGCCGGCTCCGATGCGTAAGGAAGTTGAATATTTGCATCCAAACCTCCTGCACAACCAACATAGAGTTCGCCATAGGTCTCCGAGTCGAGATTCAGCAGAATATCGCCCTGCAAAACACCACTCTGCAAACCGAATGCACCATCCATACCGG
>JAFVXS010000221.1 GCA_017501025.1 Alistipes sp. | reverse complement strand
CTCCTCATAGACGAGTCGCGCTTCAGCCAGCGAACTTGCTGTAGCCCCGTCTGAGTGTTGTGCTAATGTGGGAAATATGCTCCACATCGCACAAGCCTTAAGTGCGACGATAATCTCAGCCCCACTCTCGCGACGAACACGATCGATAGTGGCAAGATTCTGCATAAGCAACTGCTCATCCAGCACGTAGCAAGGTGACGGCACCTTCGAAAAGTCAATCATAGAACAAAGTGTTTACACATGGATTTAACTCTGCAAATATAACACTTTTTCGCGAACCTCATAACTCGTCTGCGGGATTTAGGTAGAAATACCTAACTCGATGCCGGATTATCGGAGTGCTGCTGTCGTTTGCTGGTGCCGCAAACGTGAATTCAGCATACGCATAGACACAAAACAGGCTGCTTAATTCGGTAGATTAAGCAGCCTTTAAGCATTCTGAGCAAACGATTACTTATCCTCTTCCGAGCCTACGTACTTAATCGTGTACAGCAACTCTTTGGTGTCGTCGTCGTCCTTGCCGGTGTTGATTTTGATGATATGTCCCTTCTCGTCCGTATCGTAGGTGAATTCACGCTCCTCCTCCGAAAGTTTTACGTAGTTCTCTCCTGCAATTGAGCGACCCTTGACAACTGTGACGTCAGTCGGAATATACGCACTGCGAGTTCCGAAAACACTAACCGTTGCGGCCAATACGGTCGGGATGTTGCTATGCTCGAGGAATTCAGGCATCAACAGGTTGAAGAAGTTGACGTTGGCATGTACGTTGCTGCGATAAGCGAGATAACTGTACTGCACCGATGTGGAGTAGGTATATGTCACACCGTCAATGGTTTTGCGAATCTCGTTGATTTGGTTTACAGGAGTGCCGTATGACCAATCTATGCGCTTGGCCTCGCCACCGGTCAGATTGTCGACCATACCTTGCAATTCGAGGTGAAAAGCCCCGATTGAGGTGTAGTTGTTGTAGACGAATGTGCTCAAAATCTTCTGGGGCGAACCGTCTAAAACAAACTGACTTAATGCTCCATACTCGTTGAATTTCATGATGTACTTCTTGTCGCCACATATAATGTCGAAAGTGACATTGTTGTTGGTCATATCGAGATTGTATTTGATCTCGTAATAGCAACTTTTGGATTTATCATTGGCATCAACATAGTTTACACCCTTAACGCGCATATCGCTATCGTATTCGAGAGAGATTACACTGCCATCAACGTGGGTAATCGTGTCGACATAGAGAGGCTGTGCGGGCTCATACTTAGTACCCTCCTCTTTGTCGCAAGAGGTTAGTGCAAACAGCACTACCGAAAGAAGTAAGCAAATCTTTTCATATAATTTTGTTGTTTTCGGATGCAAAGGTATAAAAAAAACAATATTTCAAACCCCAAACATCAATTTAAGCTCTCTACTAACGCAGATGTATTGCAATAAATTGCGATAGTTTTTCTATTTTTGCACTATGATAGTAAGATCCAACTGTAAACTAAACCTCGGACTTGATGTCCTGCGTTGCCGTGAAGATGGGTTTCACGAGCTCGAAACGGTTATGTACCCTGTCAATGAATTGTGTGATATTGTTGATGTTGCACCATGTGAAGGCAAAGAGCCGCAGTTTGTGAATGTCGGCATTGCTGTGGATTGCCCTATCGACAAAAATATCTGCATCAAGGCTTGGCAGCTGATGCACGAACGCTATGGTGTCGGTGCTGTGCGCATTACACTCGACAAGCGTATCCCATTCGGTGCCGGTTTAGGCGGAGGTTCAGCCGATGGCACAGCGGTCATCCTTGCGCTTAATGCTATTTTCGAACTCGGTCTTGAAGAGTCGGAGTTGATTGGTTTGGCTGCAGAGCTTGGTAGCGATACCGCATTTTTCGTTCGCAATACGCCTCAATTGTGCACCGGTCGAGGAGAGATTATGGAGCCTGTGGATGTGTCGTTGCGAGGGTTATGGTTGTTGTTGGTCAAGCCGAATGAGGGGGTGTCAACACGTGAGGCCT
>JAFVXS010000220.1 GCA_017501025.1 Alistipes sp. | reverse complement strand
GGCTCTCGGTGTCGGCTGCCAACTCTTCGGTCTCGGCAACCTGCTCTATGCGGATACATCCCGCAGGGAGTTGGCGATTAGGCTCGACTGCGACGTCGATATGGAGCGTGTCGCGACCTATTGCCACCGATGCAATACGCTCGGATATGGCTGCCGATTTGGTTGCGTTGCCATCGTTCCACTCGCCCGCAAAACGCACATCGAACTCAATCTCGTCGCTCCACACTATCGGAGCATCGTTCTCGCTAATACCGCTGCGACACGACGTTGCCACCAACGATAGCATTGCTACCGCAGCCAAAAGTGCTATTTTGATACTTCGTGTCATTTTATCCCTCTTTTTTTCGTGTGACCGTGAGGGGCTCTCAACCCCTCGCGGTCTTGCAGTATCTCAACTGCATTTAACTTTTCTAACCTTTTAACTTAACAATAAATAAGGTTTGTTTTTTGATTACAATGCATCTACACCAGCATTTGCACCAGCAGCGAAGTCGTCAACAACGATCTCGTTGAAATTGATAGGAGCAACGATAGGAGTACCTGTCAATGGGTCATAACCTGCACCCTCACCAAACTGGAATGTGTAGATATAGTGCTTACCAGGATGCCAATTAGGAGTAAATGGAATAGCAACTTCGCCATAATTAGAAGAGTCACCCAACAAATATACACCAGTATCAGTATCCTGAATCTTGCAAGTTACGATGAAACGAGCACCCTCATCTACTGCACCAGGAGTCCAAGCTGTACCCTCTTGTGGGATAAGCAAAAGACGACCAGCAGCATCCTCTGTGATTTCAACAGAAGCATCAGTTACTAAATAATCAGCATTCTCCATACCAGCAGCATAAGTTGCATCTTTTGCATCCCAAGCAGACCATTTAGCACGGTCAACGCCAGCGGTTACGTCATCATTCTCTGCGGTTGCTGTCAATGGATGAGTGAAAGTGGCAGTATCCGATACGTTATCGATGCTAACACCGCTAATGGTAACTTTCATACCGGCAGTGTTCGAGTTCAAAGCCTTGAACGAAATCAACGAAAGAGCGTGGTCAAATACCATATTAACACCGGTCGCGTTAGCTGCACGTGTTTGACCAAGAGTAGCTGCATAGAGAAGGTCGATTTGATCACCAAGTACATTTGTCTGGGTGAAACCTGCAATAACAAGTTCATCTTTTTCTGCATCAGCTACAACACCATCAGCTACAGCTGCAGGGCTGAATGCAAAGAAATCAACTGTACCTTCTGGCCAGAACTTGTGGTTGTCATAATCCCAAGCACCTGTACCACCGCTTACCTTGAAAGCGTCCATATACAAAGTCTCATCAGAAAGATATGCCCATACATCAAAGTCTGCGATAGATGCAGTTGTTGTAGGAGCTTTACGGCTTGCGTTTTCAGTCCAAGCACGGAAAGAGATTGCGTTGCCCTCATTGAGTTCAACTACTTCGTTCTTTGCGCAAGATGCCAAAGTAATGGCAGCAAGAGCGACTAATAAAATCTTTTTCATAATAGTACGGTTTTAATAGTTAAAAAGTTGTTTTTGTTAAGTTTGTTAGTTTGTTAAGTTTGTTAAAAATTTGTTAAATTATTGTTATTTGGTTTGTTACAATACAATATCCACATTGACATCCACCCAATCATCGACATCGACATCGAAACCGCCACCATTATATATAGGTGTAGGGAATGTCAGCTTGTCCAATTTGAGGTGGATACGCAGTGGGTCGGGTGAATTATCGACCTGATCGGTAACGTCGAATGTGTAGTAGTACTTCTCGCCATTGTCGAAAACAACATACAGCACCAACTTATGCGGCTTGTTGTTGGCAGGGTGGTGTCCGAAGGTGATAAAGTCGCCATAGATGCGGTTGTTTGCCAAATCGGCATTGGCAACAAACGGAATGGTAACCTTAACGTCGCTCAATTGGTGGTCTGCCATAGTGACACCCGCAGCCATACCCGTAAGCGAGGCACACATCAGCGAGGCATATTTCAGATTTTCGACATTGAGAATTTCGTAGGTGTAGTACGAGGTTTGGTGTACGGGGTGGAGGGTCAGCACCTTCTCCGGACTCTCAATCGACACCAATTGGTCGTTACGGCTCGCCTTGTAGGAGTAGCTTATGCCGTCGTCCGTAACGTTGATATCGATGGTGTAGCCGCCCCACATCATATCGGGACAGATTACGACCGACTCGTCCTCCGCACCTCTTGCTCGCGGAGTGTTGTGGCGACCCGCATTACCGTAGATAGGCTCCAAGATATCGCCCTCGCGGGTATAGAGGTAGTGACGGTCGTAGGTGTCGGTATCGGCAAAGAGGACACCCGTAGTATCGTTGTTATAGAAAATCGCGTGGTATTTGCCGACGTGGAGCTGTGCCTTACCGCCCAAACGGCTGTCGAAGTCGAAACGCTGCCACGACGACGAGCCATCCGTAGGGTAGAAATAGACGCACATACCGTGAGGCATAGCATCGGGAGCCGCACTCCAATCGAACTGAACATTGATGTCGATAAGGTGAGGGTGGCTCATACAGAGATCCTTATGGTTGCAGCCGATGAGCAACCACAAAGCCGAAAGTGCTATGTAGAGTGTGCGTTTCATCGTCTCTTACCCTTCATTTGATTGTAATTGCCACGTCCGATAAGCCATACCAACGAAATCTCCGCCTTCGTAGGTCCAAACCATTGGCGACGCTTGGTAGCCTCCCAAACATAGCAATCATCCTTTACGACATACTCCTTATACAGACCGCCGAGATAGCCGACTCCGATAACGAAATCGAGATTCAAACGGCGATGAATAGGCAACGAATAGCCATACTCGATACCGGCAGCATAGCTCCACGTGTCGCACATCTCGCCACGACCATCGCTGCCAAAGACAAAGTCGTAGGTGAGTGCCTGACCATAGATGCCGAGATGATGACCTGTGAGAGGTTTCTCCTTGGCTGCCTTACCGAGATATTTGCGAATCGAGAGGTCGCCTCCGTAGGTACGCCAATACCACTTCGACGAGTCGCTACGCCACCACGCATAGTTCCACATAGCCGAAATCGAAAAACCGCGACCGAGATAGAACTCTATGCCGATATTAGGTGTGATGGCGAGGTCGGCCAGCAAGTTGGTCTTCAATGCCATATAGAATGGTTTGCGACCTCCCGTCAGAGCCATATCCGTAGCGGGTTGCACAGGCTTTGCGACATACAGCGGTGGGGTAACCATCATAGTACGCGAATTTACAGGCACAACCGTCGAAGAGGTGCTCTGTACGGGCAGTTTGCCGACACGGTTATATGTGATGCAGAGACGTGCTGCACGTAACTTACTGAAATGGTGGCGGGCAAGGTAGCTGTAAGCCTTGCCGTTGGCTATGCTTTGCAGACGGTGCAGAGGGTCGCCCTTATGAGGCTTGCCGCTCTCTGCCTCGGCAGCAATGATATCCAAAAGATTGACAACAGCCTGTTGCGACGGTACTCGACTGTCGAGACTTGCCAAAACACGCAAACGACGCCAATCGCGACCTACAAAGTGGCGAACGATAATCGAGTCGGGGATGGCGAGATACTCCGCAACCTGCTTTGAAAGTGATTCGGCACGCAACTTCGAAAGACGATTGTTGATGGCAATAGAGCCTTCGGGCGAAGCGGTACCGTAGATATCGGCACGGCGGAGGAAGTAGCGGTAATCTGCGTTGTCGGAACGCTTGATTGTACGCAGCGTCTCCAACGCCTTGTCGTTTTGGTTGAATTTCAGATCAATACGACCCCCCCCCGTACGGAACAGGACAACTACCGAGTCGCACACAACATCCTGTGACAACGCAGTAAAACTGCATATTATCACAAGTGCGACCAATATATAGAGGCGTCTAATCATTTTATTCGTTGCCCGTATCGTTTTTGCTCAATCGGGCGACCTGTTTTTTAGTTCAATTAATAGTGTGGCATACGTCGTTTCTCCCTGTGTGGAAAAGCGTAGTACAGCCCGTTAAAACGTCGTTTTTACAATGTTTATGCTCCGCGATTACCATCCCATATTTTGGGAAAGGTGCCGAAAAAATATCCAAAAACGATTTGTTTAACTATCAAAAGTATAAAAAATAATTCGAATAAAAAAACTTTTATTGATAAAAAATAACTTTTCGTGGTGTAAAAGTTTTATATCATTACCCTGAATTTTTATAAAAACGACTAAATAGACTATCCGTTTCTCTGATTTTTGTATAAATATATGCACGATATTGCATAAAATTTATATAGGACTTCGCAACAAAAAACGGACGACATTCGCCGCCCGTTAATCAAAGTCAATATGTAAACAGAATTGCTACTTGTCTTTGCGTTTCTCGATTTGACGCTTAACCGCATCGAGTGCCAAATCAACAGCCTCCTCAAAGGTCTTCGCACGCTGCTCCGTCATTATATCTCCTCCCGGAACGTGCAACACTACCGAGGCTAATTTATTTCCCTTTTCGTTATCCTTTTCGAGTCGCAAAACGACATCTACACCTGTTGGACGGTCTGCAAAACGCTCCAATCTCAACATCTTTTTCTCCACAAATTCGATAAGCTGCTTGCTTGCATCGAACTTCAACGATTGAATCTTTACATCCATAGTAGTACGTTTTTTATGGTTTATGGGGACCAGCCCCGAAATAAATTTATCTCTCTTGCAAAATACCTATTTTATATATATAACGTAAAAACTACCCGTGTGGGTGTGCTGTATCGTAAATTTTTTGCAGCTCACTAATGCTGTTATGCGTGTAGTGCTGCGTAGTCTTCAACGATGCGTGACCCATAAGCTCCTGAATATGTCGCATATCAGCCCCGCGATTGAGCAGATGGGTGGCAAAAGTGTGTCGCAAAACGTGCGGACTCTTCTTGCCCTGAACATCGGCACGACTCATAGCTTCGGCAACAATTCGCTGAATCTGTACGCGTGACAACAAACCTCCTCGACTCGATAATATCATAGGCGAGTCGGCTGCGGTCGAAAAACCCATACGCGAAACAAGGTCGGTGTAGTGGGCAATGCGTTGCTGCAACTCGTCAATCAGCGGAACAATTCGCTCCTTGTTGCCCTTGCCGAGAATACGCAGG
>JAFVXS010000219.1 GCA_017501025.1 Alistipes sp. | reverse complement strand
AGCGAGGGAGTATTGCGAAAACCGCGAAGCGGAAGACCTTACAAGACCTTAATTGACCTTACTCGACCTTATCGGCAATAGCCGCATCGGCAGAGCCGATGACCCCCTAACGCCTCTTCGGCGAAGCCGTTGCTGCAAAGCAGCAAACAGCAGAGCGGCAAACCAAGCCCCCCTCAAAAAAAAAAAATTCGGAGCAGAAAATCTCTGCCCCGAACTCTTTATATGTTTAACCTAACTGTTACTGCAAAGTTGGTTTCCAAGCACCGCTATCGGTGAATGTGCAGGTCATCTGCTGTGGCGAAGTCATCGTACCAACAAGGCCATCAACGTAGAACCAATAAACGGTATCGCTCTCCTTCTTAACGCGAACACCACCCTCGGTCATAAAGAACTTCCAGTCGTCCATTGCCTCGTAGTAGTAAGACTCTGGGCTCAAAGTACCCTGCTCAATAGAGAACTGATATCAAGTACCAACCTCTGGGCAAAGCACACCCGACTCGGTGTTGAAAATCAAACGAGTCGAAGAGCTGTAACCATCGTTGAAATCAACAGTAACCACATTGCCCGAAGCAGACATAGTGAACGAAGAGTAGTCCAAAGTACGCTCGGTCTGGGCACCGCCGCCACCAACTGCATAGCCTTCCAACGCACCCATATAGGTACCCATAACTACGTGTGTACCCTTTGTTACAGCAGGATTGCCATCGGTCTTGCAGAGCAACATAAACTGAATATAGTTGTTGTTCTCGCTTGGCATCAAGGTCTGAACAGCTACGCCATAATTATCCGGGTCCTGACCTGCGACAGGGAACAATTCGAGCTCCTGACCGTCGAACTCACCATAGATACCTGTGTAGGATGGGTTCGAGAGAAGAACCAAATCCTCCGTTGCAGGAGCACCCATTGTTGGGTCGAATGTTGCATCAGCATTTACAGGGAACCAACCGTTGCTCAAATACAAATCAGGGTTGCTGTCGAGGAACATCAACGTAACGTTGCAAGTGTAGTTTACATTGTCCATCATTTGGAGCCAATACACACCAGGGATACCGTGCATTGCAGGGGTCATAATCGATGCAGCAGTAACAACCGGATAGATCTCTGCAAGCGGTGCCGCTGGAAGAGTAACTGCAACAGGGCCATCCAAAACAACAGCCTCACCCAAAGCAGCAGCAACATATACGTCGTAATCTGCCTCCGCAGCCAAGCCGCTGATAGTTACGCTAACCTCCTGATTGAGTTGCTCTGCTGTCAAAGCAACACCCTTCTCTAATACTTCGTCAGCCGATACGCTCTGATACTTTGCAACTGCAAGCACAGCAGCTCTATCAACATTAGCGCTGGTTACCTTTGCAACAATCTCCGAAGAGGTGAACGACTCAACCTCAACAGCCACAGATGGAACTGCACCATAAGCACCCGGAACAACTACGATAGGCTCTGCCATCTCGGTATAGACAAAGTTGAGAGCTGCGGCATACACCTTGTACTCCTTGCCCGGTTCGAGCGACGAAAGAGTTACAACAGCCTCCTTAACAGTTGCAGTCTTGCTGCAATCTACGCTTGTACCATCGGCAATCTCCCACTGCTCTACAACAGCGTCAGCCGGAGCAACCCAATAGTATGCGTGGTCTGCGTAAGTTGTCGAAACCACAAACGAAACAGAACCCTCACCCGACTCACCTGCTGTGAGCGAGATGGTAGGTTTCTTAACATCATTAGCCTCGTCATCCGTACAAGCGGTGAAAGGCAATACCAATGCGAACATTGTCGCACAAGCCAAAAGAAGTCTAAATCTCTTCATAGTGGAAATGTATTAAAAATTTAATTACAATTTTTTGTTGTTTTTCGATGCAAAATTGTCGAAATCTACTCCAAACGGGTATTTTTCAGCAACATTCGGACGGCAAGTTATGAAGAATTTTCGAGATTACAAAATTTTTTAGAAACTTCACCGCCATTTTCGACAACACCAAAGTTACGATTTGTTATTTTCGAGGGGTCAAAAGTAACAAATTGAAACCATAAAGGGGTAAATTTTGACTCGTTAAGGGCTTAATTTTAATAATTAAAAAATTTAACTTTTTTCGCAAAAAATTCATCCGAACGAAAAAAATCGCGTTTCGGCACTGCGATTGCAAAAATATTGCTATATTTGCGACTGGTAAATGTCGTTTTCCGAGTGAGAGAACGGCTTTCAACACGGGAGTCAAACTAATACGAATGGTATATGGACGATGGTTATTTATCCAAAAATAGCGGCTATATCGTATCTCAATACGATACCATTCATCTATGGCATTAAGCAGACCCTGCCTTCGGAGGTCGGCCTGCTGCTTACACCCCCATCACAAACTATCGAGAACTTCAAAAACGGCAATGCCGACATCGCCCTTGTGTCGTCGGCAGAGGTGCCTGCGTTGCGTGATGCCGACATCGTGTCGGACTACTGCATAGGTTGCGACGGCAAAGTCCGTACGGTGGTGGTCGTAAGCAACTCGCCTATCGAAAAGGTGCGTCGTATATGGCTCGACTCGCACTCGCGAACATCGGTGCAGCTCGTAGGCTATCTCGCTCAACACCTCTGGAAAATTGCCCCCGAATTTATGCTCCTCGACCAATACTCGATACTCGACAAGCCTGCGGCAGACGATGCATTCCTGCTTATCGGCGACAAAGTATTCGATGCGGAGGGGCAGTTTGCCTACTCGTACGACCTCGGCGAGGAGTGGCACCGTGCAACATCGCTGCCATTTACGTTTGCCGTATGGGTTGCCCGCAAAGGTCTATCCTACGAGTGGCACGACCGTTTGGAGGAGGCTCTGACGTTCGGTATCGAACATACCTACGAGGCGATTCTCGACAGCCGCTATGCCGACCGTCCGTACGCCTACGAGTACCTCACTCAAAATATCGACTATCTATTTGATGCACAAAAACATAAATCGTTGAAAAAGTTTTGGGACTATGGGCTAAAAATTCGACCCAAAGTCAATCCGGGTTGAAGGGAATAGGCAGCCGGCAAGGGTTGCAAAGGTGCAGTAAACATAACAAAAGTATTCACCCTGATTTTTGCAAAGGAGCCAAACGATGATTACGATTTATCTGAAACAATACAACAAAATTATCCGCAATGCCGACGTTGCACTCTTCGAGGACCTCGGCTACGACGATATCCTTTGGATTGATATGATGCAGCCATCCATCAAGGAGCAGAAGGCTGTCGAGGCATTTATGGAGATTGGGCTGCAAACCCGTCAGCAGGTCGAGGAGATTGAATCGACCTCGAAGTACTCCGAAACCGAGAATGCAATAGTGTCGAACAGCAACTTCTTCGTTCCGATTGGTGGCGAGGCTTTCGAGGTAGAGCCTGTGTCGTTCATCCTCTCGAACGAGGGTGTATTGGTATCGGTGCGTAATGCCGAGATGCGAACTTTCCGCGAGGCAGAGAAGCGTCTGCAAATGAACTATCGCAGCTACTCGACCGGT
>JAFVXS010000025.1 GCA_017501025.1 Alistipes sp. | reverse complement strand
CGGTAGCGCTCGATGTCAATCTCCTTCAAGTACTCCAACAACTGGCGACGCTTACCTACCAAACGCAACAGCGAACGCTGCGTTCCGAAGTCGTGCTTGTTGTTTTTGAGGTGCTCTGTAAGGTGGCTGATACGGTACGAAAACAACGCGATTTGGCTCTCTGGTGAACCTGTGTCGGTGTTAGACTTGCCGTACTGACCGAAAAGCTCTTGCTTTTTCTCTGGTGTTAAATAAGCCATAAATTTTGAAATTTTACTGTTATTTAATTACTACACTTCGTCGCATCCCCCTTACCGAAATCACGACAAAGCGGTGCAAAGATATGAATTAAATCCTTAATCACCAAATTTTTATGGTTCCGAATTGCACTCTTTTACGACCTCTCTTCCAAAAGGGTCCGCTACGCGGAAGTTCGACTTCGCACACCCCCGGAGCGGTATTGCGGAAACCGAGCCGACCGAAAAGCCGAACAAAGGGTTTTCAATAACCGAAAATTTTACTATCTTTGCGAAAAATCGTATCGATGCAGAGACTATTTTCGATAATATTTGCCACCCTCGTTTTGGTTTCGTGCCAGAGCAAACCATCGTACATCACCGTCGATGGGGTAATGCTCGGCACAACATTCCATATCGTCGCACGCACAACACTATCCCCATCGGCAATTTACGATGAGGTTATGACTATCGATGCAGAGGCAAAGTCCTCGATGTCGATATTCGACGAAAAATCGCTGTTGAGCCGCATCAACACCAACCAAACCGACACGCTCGATGTGCATCTGCTACGCACCATTGCCGTAGCCGCCAGCACCTACCACATCAGCGACGGCTACTACGACATCACCGTAAAACCGCTTACGGATGCCTATGGTTTTGCTGCAAAAAAACGTGCAGAACATCCGAATATCGACTCGCTGCTCGAATTTGTCGGCTTTGAGAAGTTCCGCATCAACGGACGCAGAATCGTTAAGCAGGATGAACGTCTGCAACTCGACCTCAACTCGATAGCCAAGGGCTATACGGTCGATTTGGTTGCCGACCGTTTGGAGATGCTCGCCGTGACCGATTACATCGTCGAGGTAGGTGGCGAAATTCGATGCAAAGGCGTAAATGCCAAAGGCATAGCGTGGCGAGTAGGTATCGATTCGCCATTCGATGGCAACAACTCGCCCGGCGAACATCAGCAGCAGATTATTCCGCTGACAGACCTTGCACTTGCCACCTCGGGCAACTATCGCCGCTACTTTATCGACAGCGAGGGTAAAAAGGTCAGCCACACCATAAATTCCCGCACGGGCAAGAGCAACCAATCACGCCTGCTCTCGGCTACGGTCATCGCAAAACGATGCATCGAGGCGGATGCTTTTGCTACGATGTTTATGGCTTTGGGCAACGAAAAAGCTATCGAAAAAGCAGAGCAATTGAGCGATAAAATTCAGGTCTATTTCATCCTCGACAAATCCGCAGAACAGACCTCGAACGGCGATTTGCAATCGAGTGATTACGAGATATTTACAACAATAGAACAACTCAAAAACAAACAATAATGAAGGTTGCGTTGATACTCTATAACGTCAAGGCGGGACACGGCAAAATTGCCCGCAAAATCGACAAAATCGGAGAGGCTTTCCGACAAGGTGGTTACGAGCCTTTGATGAAGCTGTTGCGATTTGGCGAAAACCCATTTACGAAGGTCGAAGGCGAGATTGATATCGTTGTGGTTTGTGGTGGCGACGGTACAATAAACTACGTCATCAACGCAATGAAATCGGTCGGCAAAGATATTCCGCTCGGCATCATTCCTGCCGGTACTGCCAACGACTTTGCGGGGGCTCTCGGAATGAAGAGTAACACTATGAAGGCGGTACAACAGATTATCAACGGTACAGCACGTCGCGTAGATTACGGACGTGTAAACGACCAATATTTTATCAACGTTTTGAGCTTCGGACTCTTCACAACAACCTCGCAGCACACCCCCGACGCAATCAAACATCGCATAGGTAAGGCGGCATATCTGATTGAGGGAGCAAAGGAGTTGCAACATCGCGAATTTATCCCTCTGACAATCGAGCACGACAACGGAACAACCGAGATAGAGAGCCTTACAACCCTTATTTTCAATGGCCGTACTGCCGGTCGAATACGCTTGGCTCGAAATGCAAAAATTGACGACGGATTGCTCGATTGCGTAATTATCCGTCGCTGTCGCAACATAGTGGCATTCTGGGGTTTACTGCGTTATCTCATCAGTGGTCGCACCAATGGAGTGATAAAGCACATCCGTTCGTCGAAGATAACTATCACGTCGGAACTCTCGCCGCTGACCGATATGGATGGACAGACCGCACCCGAACTCCCATTGCACATCGAATGTATCAAGGGAGGATTGGCTGTTGTATGCCCCTAAAACCGCCCTTTTGACGGGATGGCAGAGCATTTTTATCAAAATTTTAAGATTTTTTCGGCAGAATTTTGCAAATCAGAAAATAATTTCTACCTTTGCAGTCGCTTTGCTGCAATAGCGAGGTGATGCCCAGATGGCGGAATCGGTAGACGCGCTGGTCTCAAACACCAGTAGGTTCACCCCTGTGCCGGTTCGACCCCGGCTCTGGGT
>JAFVXS010000218.1 GCA_017501025.1 Alistipes sp. | reverse complement strand
TGATGTCGATTATCGATTCGCGTACGATTATCGACCAAACGGGTGCAAATGCGTTGGTTGGTAAGGGCGATATGCTCTTCTCGAAAGATGGCGAACTGACACGTATTCAGTGTGCTTATGTCGATACTCCGGAGGTGTCGGATATTGTAAATTATATCGCCTCGCAGCCATCACCTACGGGAATGGCATATCAGCTGCCTGCTTACGAGGAGACTACGGGTGGTGGCGGAGGAGCCGATGCTGCAATGGGTAGCGAGTCGGGTGGAGCAGTGCGTTACGATGATAAGCTTGCCGAGATTGCTCGTGATGCAGTATCGACAGGTCAGATTTCGACATCGTACATTCAGCGTAACTACGAGGTTGGCTTCAATCGTGCAGGGCGTATTATGACACAGCTCGAACGTGCCGGTATTGTAGGTCCGCAGACAGGAGCAAAACAGCGAGATGTACGTATTTATGACCTCCCATCGTTGGAGGCAAAGTTGCAGGAGTTGGGTATCGAATAGCGTGCTATGAAGAGGGTAGTTCTATTTTTGGGCTTTGTGTTGCTCTTCGCATCGGCAGTAGTGGCGGAGGAGCGTGCAAATCTGTTGCAGCAATTTCAGCAGAATCTTGCAGAGCTGGGTCGTTATCGTGTCGAGTTCCGAGTAGCTGTTGAGGGGTATAACGCATCGGGCGAATATATTGTCGATGGTCGCGATTTCTATATGACGAGCGATAGCGTTGCTCTCTATGTCGCAGGTGGCGTTAAGCACGAAGTTAATATGCGTAAGCGTGAGGTTACGGTCGATACGGCTGCCAACTTGGGAAGCGATTTGATAAGCAACCCGGTCGATGCTTTTGCTCTGTTGGCACGCGATTTCGATGTCGAGGAGGTTGCCGGCAATAGGAAGATTGTAGAGTTGAAGGAGCGTGGCCGAGATTCGGGCGACAGAATAACTGTTGAGGCCGATAGTGATGGTAGATTGCCAAAGCGAATATTGTATCGTTCGGGCGGTAGCACGCTCTCGATAGAGTTGGTGTCGGCAACTACCTATGCCAAATCGCTGCCTCGCTATGATGGGGCTCTATATGCCGGTTACGAGGTGGTCGATTTTCGTGAATAGTGCCGAAAATTGAAAAATTTTCGAGAAAAATCGACTAAAATTTTGCAGTTTCCCAAAATAGTTGTAAATTAGTAGTGCGAAAGCGTTTTTTGTGAATATAACATAAAAAATAAAGTAATTATATAACTTAAAATTTTTCGATTATGATTATTACATTTAACGAGTTGCGTCGTATCAAAGACCGCCTTCCGAGCGGTAGCTCGCAACGCATTGCAGATGAACTTGGTATTGATGTTGAGAGTGTTCGTAACTACTTCGGTGGCAAGCATTTCGAGGCTAAAACCGGTGTTGGCGTACACTTCGAGCAGGGCCCTGATGGTGGCGTTGTAACACTTGACGATACCGCTATCCTCGACGCTGCAATGCGTATTCTTAACGAGGAGAAATAGTCTTTCGAAGAGGTCTGATATTAGCATTATGGTTTAGAATAGAGTGGGGTTGTGCAATTTATTGTGACCCCACTTTTTGCTAATCGACACTTCGCAGAGGGACTGAAAAAGATGTTTAACTAACAAAACTGATAGAAGAGATGAAAAAGTTATTTTTAATGCTCGTTTCGTGTGCGATGTTGTTCTCGACAGCGTCGGCGAAACCAAAGATTAACTATGTTGATGCACAGACTCTTACACACCTTGGTAAGATGTGTGAAACCACCAACCCATACCACCGTGTTGAGGTTTCACGTTACGACGAGTTGAACAAGACAGAGAAGAATCTTCTTATTACTGCTGCCGGTGAGTTTATCGCTTTCGAGACCGATGCTACCGAAATCTGGTTGCAGGCAGAGTATGGACGTCTTTCGTTTAACCGTGCAATGCCGGAGACAGCAGGTGCAGGTTTTAACCTCTATATGGAGAAGGACGGCGAGTGGTTGTGGGCATCTTCGCGTGTAAACAAGGGTGGTCACGACAAGGATGGCGTTTACAACCGTAGCAAACCGTTGCGTATTGCCGAGAATTTGGATGGCACAATGCACCGCTGCTTGCTCTATTTGCCACTCTTTGCGGAGCTTACTTCGTTGAGGATTGGTGTTCCGGAGGGTTATACTTTGGCTCCTATCGAGAATCCTTTCCGTCACAAGATTGCTATCTTTGGTTCGAGCTTTACTCACGGTTCGGGTGCTTCGTGTGCAGGTCAGACCTATCCTGCATTCTTCTCGCGTTCAACAGGCTTGTACCTCTGCTCGTTCGGTATGTCGGGTAACAGCAAGTTGCAGCGTGTAATGGGCGAGATTTTGGCAGGTACCGATGCAGAGGCATATATCTGCGACGCATTCTCGAACCCATCTATCGAGCAGATTGACGAGCGTATCCGTCCATTCCTCGATGAGATTCGCAAAGTTAAGCCGGAGGCTCCGGTAATCTTCTTGCGTACCATCTACCGCGAGTACCGTATCTTCAATACAAAGGCAGAGGAGAAGGAGCAGACTCGTATCGACCACGTTAATCAGTTGATGAAGGAGATTTGCAAGGAGTACCAAAATGTATATTTCGTTGATGTTGCCGACCAAACAGGTACCGACCACCACACTTCGGCTGATGGTGTTCACCCATACTCTTGGGGTTACTTCCGCTGGGCACAGGCTATCGAGAAACCTGTTTTGAAGATTCTCAAAAAGCACGGTATCAAGTAGTCTCAACGGATAGAGCGTAAAATATTTGTGGCACGGAGCAGTTCGTGCCACTTTTTTTGTTTTGGAGCCTACTCTGCGACGGGTTGCGTATCTTTTTTTGTGGGGCGGAGATATGTTTTGAGGAGCAATTATCTGCCATTGTGTCACACTTTTTGTCACTCTTTGCAAGGTTTGGCATACAATATGGGCTAAAAGTATTGATTTTGGCAGAAAAACGGTTTTGGCAAGAGGTTTGCTCATAAAAAGGTCAAACTTCCGAAAATGGATATTGTTTCGGATGCAATTTAGGAAATTGAACAAAACAAAAAATAACTAAAAAGATTTAAGACTATGGGAAAAATTATTGGTATTGACTTGGGTACAACCAACTCGTGTGTTGCAGTAATGGAGGGCTCGGAGCCTGTTGTTATTCCTAATTCGGAGGGACACCGCACAACTCCTTCGGTAGTGGCATTTACCGACGGTGGCGAGCGTAAGGTTGGCGATCCTGCAAAGCGTCAGGCTATCACAAATCAAAAGCGTACGGTATTCTCTATCAAGCGTTTTATGGGCGAGATGTACGATAGTATCATCAGCGATGCACAGCGTGCTCCATATTCAATTGTTAAGGGTGCCAACAACACTCCTCGCGTAGAGATTGACGGTCGTCAATATACACCACAGGAGATTTCGGCTATTACTTTGCAGAAGATGAAGAAGACTGCCGAGGATTATCTTGGTCAGGAGGTTACCGAGGCGGTAATTACCGTTCCTGCATACTTCTCGGATTCACAGCGTCAGGCAACAAAGGAGGCGGGCGAGATTGCAGGTTTGACAGTTCGTCGTATCATCAACGAGCCTACCGCAGCTGCTTTGGCTTATGGTATGGATAAGAAGAATCGCGATATGAAGATTGCCGTATATGACCTTGGTGGCGGTACTTTCGATATCTCGATTTTGGAGTTGGGTGATGGTGTTTTCGAGGTTAAATCGACCAATGG
>JAFVXS010000217.1 GCA_017501025.1 Alistipes sp. | reverse complement strand
TTGCACATCGTACAGTGACCTTTGCCGAGGCCTATCCCGATGTGCCTAATGTTGCATCGATTTGTGTCTATCCATCGTTTGTGGAGACCGTAGGTTTGGCTATCGATGGTACTCCGATGCGAATTACAAGTGTTGCCGGCGGATTTCCATCATCGCAGACATTTTTGGAGGTGAAAGCTTTGGAGGTCGCTATGGCTGTCGAGAATGGTGCCGATGAGGTCGATATCGTTCTGAATGTGGGCAAGATGTTGCAGGGACACTACGACGAGGCTGCTGCCGAGGTTGAGGTTATTCGTGGCGAGATGGGCGAGGATGTGGTTTTGAAGGTCATTATCGAGTCGGGAGCATTGAAGAGTCCCGAGTTGATTCGCAAGGCTTCGCTTGTTTCGATGTTGGCGGGTGCCGACTTTGTCAAGACCTCAACAGGTAAAATCGATGTTGCAGCGACACCGGAGGCTGCTGTCGTAATGTGTCAGGCAATTAAGGACTACTACGAGCAGACGGGTCGTAAGGTTGGCTTCAAGGCTGCCGGTGGTGTTCGTACTCCGGAAGATGCAGCTCTGTACTATACCATCGTCGAGGAGATTTTGGGCGAGGAGTGGCTCACTACCGACCTGTTCCGTATCGGAGCATCGTCGGCTGCAAACAACCTCTTGTCGGCAATTGTAGGCAAGAGTGTAAAGCACTTCTAATACGGACTCCGTTGAATAGGAAACTTGCAGTAAAATAGATTGCCAAACGTTCTTCACCCCGCATAAATAGTGGGTGGCGGACGGTTGGTAATCTTTTTTTGTGGGCAGGGTGTAAAAAAGTTGGCAATAATTTTAATTATTGTCAAAGAAAAATATATCTTTGTATTTCAAATGTGATAAAAGATGGCTGATTATATAGTTAAAATAGGCATTACGCAGGGCGATACGAACGGTATAGGTTGGGAGATTATTCTCAAAGCCTTTGCTGATTCTGCGATTTTGGAGCTGTTTACGCCGGTCATATATGGCTCGCGTCACGCTGCACAATACTATGCCGAACATATCGAAGGGTTAGAACTTCCTTCGTTTCATATCTGCCAATCGGCACAGTCGGCTCGACACGGTGCTTTGAATTTGGTTGAGGTTGGCGATAAAGAGCTTCCGATAAGGGTTGGTCAAGCTACTCGTGAAAGTGCTTTGGCAGCACAGGCGGCACTCGAAGCTGCATCGGCAGATTTGGAGTCGGGCACGTTGGCGGCTGTTGTTACTGCACCAATCAACAAAGAGGCGATGGTGGCAGCCGATTTTGGCTTTATAGGACATACCGAATATTTTGAGTCGAAGTTCGAGGGGGAGGCGATGATGATTATGTGTAGCGATTTGCTGCGTGTCGCTTTGGCAACCGTACATATTCCGGTTGGTGAGGTCTCTTCGGCACTCTCGACCGATAAGATAGCAAAACAACTCTCTGCACTGCGACAGACTTTGAAGTCCGATTTCGGTATTGTTGAGCCTCGTATTGCAGTGCTGTCGTTGAATCCTCACGCCGGCGATGGCGGGGCTTTGGGTAACGAAGAGCAGGAGATTATAAAACCGGCGATTTTGCAGGCATACGAGGAGGGCGTTTTGGCTTTCGGACCTCTCTCCGCCGACGGACTCTTTGCGGGTGGAGGCTATGCGAAGTATGACGCTGTATTGGCAATGTACCACGATCAGGGACTTGCTCCGTTTAAGACTTTGTCGCCCGATGGGGTAAACTTTACGGCAGGTTTGTCGATTGTTCGTACATCGCCTGACCACGGCACGGCATACGATATTGCAGGACGTGGTACGGCGGATGCACAATCGATGCGAAATGCCTTGTATATGGCTTTGGATACGGTGCGTCGTCGCCGTCGCTATGCCGAGTGGAGTCGCAATCCGTTGGAGCGTTTCGAGCGTGATAAGGGTCGTGATGTGTCGGCAAAAGATTTGGCAGAGATTGAAGAGAAAGATTAGGAGTAAAAAAGGGCATAATTGAGCAGTAATCCGTCTCGTTATTGTGGAGCTGCGAAGGTGTCGGGGTCGGGCGATGGTCGTGCCGATTCGCAAACAAAAAAATAAATTAAAAAACATTATGATTAAAGTTCAGTTTCCCGATGGCTCGATACGTGAATACGAGCAGGGGGTAACAGTCTACCAAGTTGCCGAGAGCATCAGCCCTCGTTTAGCTGCCGACTGTTTGGCTGCTTCGGTAGATGATGCGACTGTCGATATGTCGCACGTTTTGGAAAATGATTGTGCAATCAAGTTCTTCAAGTGGGATGATGCCGAGGGCAAGCACGCATTTTGGCACACATCGTCGCACCTGCTGGCAGAGGCTTTGCAGCAGCTCTATCCGGGCATAAAGTTCGGTATCGGTCCTGCAATTGAGCAGGGCTTCTATTACGATGTCGATTCGCCTACACCGATTTTGGAGTCTGATCTTCCAAAGATTGAGGCGAAGATGATGGAGTTGGCTCGCCAAAAGGAGGAGTTAGTACGCACCTCTGTTTCGAAGGAGGAGGCGTTGAAGACCTTCACGGCAAAGGGTGACGAGTACAAGTGCGAATTGATTTCCGATTTGGAGGATGGAACAATATCGTTCTACACGAATGGAACATTTACCGATTTGTGCCGTGGTCCGCATATCCCTAATACGGGCTTCATCAAGGCTATTAAACTTACGTCGGTAGCCGGTGCCTATTGGCGTGGTGACGAACATAATAAGATGCTTACCCGTATCTACGGTGTATCGTTCCCTAAAAAGTCGTTGCTCGATGAGTATTTGGCGATGATTGAGGAGGCAAAGAAACGTGATCACCGTAAGTTGGGCAAGGAGTTGGAGTTGTTTACCTTCTCGCAGCGTGTAGGTCAGGGTCTGCCGTTGTGGTTGCCAAAGGGTGCCGAGTTGCGTGACCGTTTGGAGCGATTCCTTCGTAATATCCAAAAGCAGTATGGCTATAAGCCTGTAATCACACCGCCAATCGGCAATAAGGATTTGTATGTGACTTCGGGTCACTATGCAAAGTATGGTAAGGACTCGTTCCAACCGATAAAGACCCCTATTGAGGGCGAGGAGTACTTCCTCAAACCAATGAACTGTCCTCACCACTGCGAGATTTACCGTAGCAAGCCACACTCGTATAAGGACCTTCCTGTACGTTTGGCAGAGTTCGGTACGGTGTGTCGTTATGAGCAGTCGGGCGAGTTGCACGGACTTACCCGTGTGCGTTCGTTCACGCAGGATGACGCACATATCTTTGCACGTCCAGACCAGCTCTTGGAGGAGTTCGAAAAGGTTATGGATATCGTGCTTTATATCTTCAAGACACTGAAATTTGACAACTATACGGCACAGATTTCGTTGCGTGACCCAAATAATACGAGCAAGTATATCGGCTCGGACGAGAATTGGGAGAAGGCAGAGGCTGCGATTATTCAGGCATGTAAGGATAAGGGAATGAACGCTGTTGTCGAGTATGGCGAGGCGGCATTCTATGGTCCTAAACTCGACTTTATGGTTAAGGATGCTTTGGGACGTAGTTGGCAGTTGGGAACAATTCAAGTCGATTACAACCTTCCGGAGCGTTTCGATTTGACCTATAAGGGTGCCGATGATAAGTTGCATCGTCCGATTATGATTCACCGTGCCCCATTTGGCTCTATGGAGCGTTTTGTGGCAGTGTTGTTGGAGCATACAGCAGGACGTTTCCCATTGTGGCTTGCACCTGATCAGGCTGTTGTGTTGCCTATTTCGGAGAAGTTCAACGACTATGCAGCCGAGGTTGTTGCCTATCTGTCGCAGCACGATGTTCGTGCCCAGATTGATGACCGCAACGAGAAGATTGGCCGTAAGATTCGTGACAACGAACTCAAACGTATCCCTTACCTGCTTATTGTAGGCGAGAAGGAGGCTGCCGAGCGTAAGGTGTCGGTACGAGTGCAGGGTGAAGGCGATAAGGGCTCAATGACATTGGATGAGTACTGCAACCATATGGCTTCGTTGGTTGCTGCCGAGATAGAGCCAAATCGTATGTAGTGAATAGAGAACACTTTTTATATATTTAGATGGCAGGATATAAACCATTCGTTCCTCGTCCTGTACAGAAGACGCAGGGACCACAACAAAATCGCGGACGACGTCCGATTAAAGAGAACCCAAACCGAATCAACAATGAGATTACGGCTCCTACGGTGCGTATCGTAGGCGACAATGTCGAGCCTAATCTTGTGTTGCCTATTGCACAGGCGATCGCTTTGGCAGACGAAATGGAGCTCGACTTGGTCGAGATTTCGCCTAATGCCGAGCCGCCTGTATGTCGCATTGTCGATTACCAGAAGTTCCTCTATCAACAGAAGAAGAAACAGAAGGAGATTAAGGCAAAGCAGACAAAGATTGTCATCAAAGAGATTCGTTTTGGTCCACAGACCGATGACCACGACTTTAACTTCAAGTTGCGTCACGCCGAGAATTTTATCAAGGAGGGTGCAAAGGTTAAGGCGTATGTATTCTTCCGTGGACGAAGCATTGTCTTCAAGGAGCAGGGCGAGATTCTTCTGCTTCGTTTTGCAACAGCTCTCGAAGAGATTGCAAAGGTGGAGGTGATGCCTACTTTGGAGGGCAAGAAGATGAATATGATTCTTGCACCAAAGGGTAAGAAGGGTTAATCTATTACGCTGATTATCAGCAGAGTGTTGCAGGGGCAACGCTCTGCTTTTTCGTGCGGTTTGCTCGGATTTGACCTATTTGGACTTGTTGCCACAGCAGTAAAATGTTATTTTTTAGAATGTTCGGTAAAAACGCAAGGTATAAAGACGATGTTTCCAACAGATGACATATTTGCCATTCGCAGCGACGAGGAGTTTCGTCGGATTGCTTTGGAGCTGTTCCGCTATCAGGCAGAGCATTGTCGGGTCTATGCGGAGTATCTGCAACTTATCGGCTGCGATGTCGAGATGGTTGCCGATGTCGAGCAGATTCCGATGTTGCCGATAGAGCTGTTCAAGAGTTGCGATGTCTATGGAGCAGATACTCCTCCGCAGATAGTATTCACATCGAGTGCTACAACATCGATGATCTCATCACGCCACGCAGTAGCTGATGTTGCACTATATGAACGCAGCTTTTTGCAGGCGTTTGAGCAGTTTTATGGCGATATGGGGCAGTGGAGCCTCTATGCTCTGTTGCCTTCCTATCTGCAACGCAAAGGGTCGTCGTTGATTTATATGGCTGATAGGTTGATTCGCGAGTGTGGCTCTGGCGGTTTCTATCTCGATGAGTACGAAAAGTTGCTTGCGGATATGGCTGCCGACACGAAACCGAAGATTTTGTTGGGCGTAACCTATGCACTTTTGGACTTGGCGGAGCAGTATGCACCGAAGTTGGAGAATACCGTCGTGATGGAGACGGGTGGTATGAAGGGGCACCGCATGGAGTTACCGAAGACAGAGTTGCACGCTATTTTGTGTGAAGCTTTCGGTGTCGAGCAGATTCATTCGGAGTATGGTATGGCAGAGTTGCTGTCGCAAGCCTACTCGAAGGGTAACGGCCGTTTTGCAACGCCACCGTGGATGCGGGTGTTGATTCGTGATGTGAACAATCCGTTTGCCCGCTTGCCGATAGGTAGTCGTGGTGCGATTGATATTATCGATTTGGCTAATGTCTATTCCTGTTCGTTTATCGCTACACAGGATGTTGGGCAGCGGTTTGCCGATGGTGAATTTGCTGTCGAGGGACGTTTGACAGCTGCCGATATAAGGGGTTGTAATCTATTAGTTCAGTAGATGTTATGAAGTATCGTAAAGAGGATTTGGAACGATTGCACGAGGTGCTGTACGAAATTTTGGGCGAGATAGTCCGCATCTGCAACAAGCATAACATTCCCTACTTTATACAGGGAGGCTCGGCAATAGGGGCATTCTATAATCGGGCAATTGTTCCGTGGGATGACGATATCGATGTCGGTATGTTGCGTCGTGATTATGACCGCTTTTTGGAGGTCGCCCCATCGGAGCTGCAATCGCAATACTTTTTGGAGTGGTTTGGCTCGGAGCCTAATACGCCATTCTACTTTGCAAAGGTCAAAAAGAACGATACGTTGTTTGTCGAGGAGATGTTTCGTGATATGGATATACATCACGGTATCTTTGTCGATATATTCCCTTATGACGAGATTCCGAATGGTGCGTTGTGCGAAAAGATACATCGTGCAAGGGCGAAGTTCTGGATAAACTGTTTTATGGGTAAGCAGTTGTGGTTGTGGGGACATTGTGGCAAGTGCCAAATCGATACGCCGCTGCCAAAGTCGTGGATTAGTTGCATAGCGATACGTTTGGTGACTCTGTTGGCTTCGCGTGGCTGGATATATCGCAAGATGAACAGAGTGCTCGGAGCCTATAACGGACGAGGTTGCGAACGTGTGAATATTGTGCGTATGCCGCGTGACCAGATACGCCGTCAGTGCATAGAGAGGAGCGTAGAGTGCGAATTTGGACCTCTGCGAGTGATGTTACCAGACGATGTGGAGAGTTATCTGCGTCATCACTATCCGAATTTGCGACCCGTACTCCCCGAGAGCGAACAGATAAATCACGCACCATACAGACTCTCATTTGATACAAAAAGCGATACAAAATGATGAAGCGATTATCGATAATTATCCCGACATACAATATGGAGCACTACCTCGCTAACGCTCTCGATTCGATTGTGGTGTGCGAACGTTGTGCCGATATTGATGTGGTGGTCGTGAATGATGGCAGCCGCGATGGGTCGTTGTCGATTGCTCTCGGTTATGCCGATTCTCATCCCGATACGGTGCGGGTTATCGATAAGGAGAATGGTAATTATGGCTCGACAATCAATGCGGCACTCGGCTCATTACGGGGCGAATATGTCAAGATTTTGGATGCTGACGATAGGTTTGATAGTGCTGCATTGGACGACTTTGTTGGTCAGTTGGAGGCTGTCTCGGGAACAGATGTAGTTGTTTCGCCATATATCGAGGAGGGGCGTGATGGCACGCATCGTTGCGATTATGACCTCTATGGTAAGCAGATGTTTAAGACCGCCTGCCGCTATTCGCTCGACGAGGTGTTGGCAGCGGGTCAGTTGCGACCATTTGCGATGCACGCTTTGACATATCGTACTGCATTGTTGCGAGAGTCGGGTTATCGACAGAGTGAGGGCATATCATATACCGACCGAGAGTGGACTTTCTACCCGATGTTCTATGCCGAGTCGATAGCATTTACAGCGACTCCCATATACATATATAATACGGCACGCGAGGGGCAAACTATGGATTTGCAGGTTATTGTCCGCAGCATAAGCCATCTGCAACAGGTTGCACAGGCAATGGGCAAGTACTTTATCGAGCATAGCAATATGGCACTATCGATAAACCGTCGCCTATTTTTGCGGGCGGCTGTCGAGGAGCGTATGCGTGTGATATATCGCCTCTATCTGATAACAATGCCTTCGGAGATGTTCGTTAGTGACGAATTTGAGCAGTGTGATAAACAACTCTCTATGTTACTTGCCGAGTGTGGTATTCCGCAGATAAAGGTGCGTCAGAATGCACTGCTGCCTATCGATGCTCTGCAATATTGGCGACGCTGCCACAAACGCCTACCCGATTGGGTACGTTCGTTATTGATATGGCTTGACCGTAGAATGGCGTGGCTGCACAGTCATTTGTTTAGATAAATAAAAATCCCTGATTTTGGTCAGGGATTTTTAACTGTTGTACGGTGGAATTATTTACGCAATGATGGTGGTAGTTGTTTTGTACCCCAACTCTTTGGTGTGTCAGCGGTCTTGTGTTCGATTGTTCCGCCATTCTGCACCAACGACCAATCCAGCCAAGTGGAGTCGTGACGTTTGCCGTTTACCTTGCAGTCGGTAGTATAGCGGGCATCGGAGCTCTTCGAGAAGACAATATCACCTTTCGGTGCGTGCCAAGTAATTTTCGAGTAGCGTGGAGTGTTGAGCATCATCGCTCCTACGCCGGGTACAAACGGATATACGCCCGATGCGGCCAATACGTACCACGCCGAGAGTGTTCCCATATCGTCATTACCCGGTATTCCGTTAGGATGATTGGTGTATAACTCTGTAAATACCCGCTCCAATAGGTCGCTTACCTTGTCAGGACGGCCGAGATAGTTGTATATCCACGGAATGTGCATTCCCGGCTCATTGCAGGATGACCACCATAAAGCTTTGAAACCACCTCCGCTAATCTTCGTAAAGAGCGTGTCGAGTCGGGTCATTGCCAACTCCTCGCCAATTGTGTCGATAAGGGCAGGGATATCGTGTGGCAGCAACCAGAAGCAGTTCGTGTAGGTCGATTCGGTCCAACCCTTGTCCTGCTTATCCCACTCACCCTTCGAGTTACGCATACAGAGCCACTTTGTTTCGGGATTGTAGATGTTTCGCCAATTTGCAGAGGTGCGACGGAACTGTTCGCCTTCGTTGCGGTTGCCTGTTATCGACTCGGCATATTGACTCAATGCGAAGTCGCCTATGCAGTATTCCAACATCCGAGAGCCGCGTGAATATCCCTTTTCGAGGTAGTCGCTCAATCCGGGACGACACTCCACTCCCTGCGATTTGGTATTAGGAATACCTGCATTTGCCTTCATCAGTTCAAGAGCTTTCTTCGTATCGAAATCTTTTGCTCCGAAGGCGTATGCCGAAGCAATAAACGGAATAGCACAGTCGCCATTCATCGTTCCGGTCTCTACGTTGGCAATTACCCAACGAGGATAACCACCCGATTGTACGGCAAAGTCGGTAAGTGATTGCACAATATCCGATGTGATATCAGGCCAAAGCACTGCATAGAGTTGAATTTGCGTGCGGTATGTATCCCAAAGGCTAAAATTCGTATAATGAGTACGGTCGCTCTTGTGCTTTACAAAATCGGCACCCATATATTCGCCATTTACATCGCTGAATACGTTAGGGTTCAGCATCGTATGGTAGAGATGAGTGTAGAACTGTATCTGCTCATCCTGTGTAGCGCCTTCGATTTCGATTTTCGACAACTCCTTGTTCCAAGCCATTGCAGCAGCAGACTTTACGGCATCGAAATTCCACGAAGGATTCTCTGCACGAAGATTCTCTTTCGCATTCTCTACTGATACGTATGATATCGCAAATTTGTAGTGAATGGTACGACCCTTCTCTACGTCGAATGTGAAATAGACACCCGAATTTTCGCCCTCGGCAAATGTTGCGTTGCGATGGAGTTCGTCGTGTTTCCAGATTCCGCTCTCAATCGCTTCGCAGTCAAACTCGGCTGCATAGTAGATTTTATATGGTGCTGGATGTGAACAGAACATTCCACCCTCGGCATAACCCTCGCAACTATTTTTACCCGTAATGGTCATAGCTGCAATCTTTATTGGCGACGATGCGATGCCGCAACCAATGATTATCGTAGCCCTCTTTTCGTCGGCAGCATAGGTATAGCGGGCAATACCCGTACGGAGTGTTGCCGAGAGTTCAGCTCGGGTGTCGCCCTGTACGTTAGCGGCATAGTAACCTGCCGAGGCCTGCTCTTCGGATATTTTTATGGTGCCGTTGAACATACGTTTTGGCGACTCGTTCAGTATGCCTTTAAGTGGATATGTTGGGAAGTGTCCCATATGCCAACCACCTGTGCCGCTCAACTGATTTACGACAAATCCGAGAGGCTCGTCAAATGCAGGACGAGTGAATTGTACCATACCCCAAGGTAACGATACTCCCGAAAATGTTGTTCCCATCAATGAAATACGCTTTGCTCGATGTGTTCCGATAAACGGGTTTACAATCGCAGCATAATCTGTTGCCAGCTTCTTCTGTTCAGCGGTGGCGAAGTCGGGTAATAGCATAATCGCCAACAGCAGTAGAGATTTTAGATAGCGTTTCATATAGGGTTAAATAGAGATCAATTTCCTGCAAATAAGACTTTACACCTCTGAATATTCACGCAACCACTCGGCTGCAACAGCATCGGAAGGCATACGCCAATCGCCACGTGGCGAGAGCGATACCGAGCCAACTTTTGGGCCATCAGGCACAGCCGAGCGTTTGTACTGCTGTGCAAAGAATCGTCGCAGGAAGGTCTTTAACCAGTGGCGAATCTCGGCAGTAGAGTAGCGGTTGCCAAATGCCCGATGTGCCAAGAATGAAATCTTGTCGGGAGCGAAGCCGTTGCGGATAAAGTGATAAATGAAGAAGTCGTGCAACTCGTAAGGCCCCACCGACTCTTCGGTCTTTTGTGCAATCTCGCCATCGGCAGTTGTCGGCAACAATTCGGGGCTGATAGGCGTATCGACAATATCACGAAGTGTGCGACATACCATCTCATTAGGGTTATTTTGTGCAGACCACTCAACCAGCAGCTTGACCAAAGTCTTCGGGATAGA
>JAFVXS010000216.1 GCA_017501025.1 Alistipes sp. | reverse complement strand
GTTTTCCGGATATGCACGACTGTTATAGCCGTCGTCTGCGTGATTTGGCTACACAGATTGCCGAGCGAGAGTCCATTAAATTGCAGTATGGTGTCTATGTCGGCACTACGGGACCAACATTCGAAACACAAGCAGAGTATCGCTACTTCAAGGCTATCGGTGGCGATGTTGTCGGTATGTCCACCGTTCCCGAAACCATTGTTGCCCGCCATATGGGAGTACCTGTATTTGGTGTATCGGTCATCACGAATTGTGGTTTGAGCGATCAGGTTGGCGACCACGAGGATGTGCAGGAGCAGGGTCGTCGTGCGGGTATAAGAATGTCCAAACTTTTTGTTGAATTGATAAAATCTCTATAAGAATGATTAACAAGGTTATTTTAGTCGGAAATGTCGGGGCTGACCCGGAGATACATTCGCTCGAATCAGGTGTAAAGACGGCACGTATCCGATTGGCTACTACCGAGCGTTATTTTGATCGTCAGGCAAATATGACACGCGAACTTACCGAGTGGCATACGGTTGTTGCTTGGCGTGGTCTTGCCGATATTGTAGATAGGTATGTTCACAAAGGCAGCCAAATCTATATCGAAGGTTCGTTGCACACCCGCGAGTGGACCGACCGTGAGGGTCAAAAACGATTCTCGACAGAGGTTACTGCTGCCGAGTTGAAGTTGTTGGGTCGTCGTTCCGAGGGAGTACAATCGGCTGCACCTGCTGCGGAGCCTATTCAGCCAACAGCCCCTGTGGTAACCCCTGTTGCAGCACCAGCTGCGGCACCAGCTGCCGATTTTGCTGTTCCGGTTGAACCTGCCGACGATCTGCCATTCTAATTATAGGTCGGTAAGATATTTAATAGAGACAGACGACGTTGTCTGATACTAAAAGTGGGTGTCTAACAGGGTTGTTTCTGCGTTACACTTGCCCTCAAATCCTCATTTACGCCAAGTAAACTGCGGTTTTTCGGGCTTTGCAAGCCTTGTGAGATTTCTCCTGTTATACAACTTCTAATACAAATGGTGTGTCTAAAAAACTTGTTAGACACACCATTTGTATTGCTGTTAGCCCGTTAGTCCCGCCTCCAAACGTTGGGATGAATTATATGAGTCAGGGCTGATAGTATGAATGCCTCGACAGCATTATCGCGAAATACCATCTTCTGTTTCCATTGGTGGGCAAAACGTCGCTTTATGCGGAATATCCAACCCTTTATAAATCCGTTAGGAACATCCACCGCTTTGTATGCCATCACATCTTCGATTGCACGTGCGACAACATCTCTATCCTCCATTGCAGAGCGAGCCATATCGGCAGGCATACCTAAATAGTCGATACACATTGCATTCTGACAATCGATAAATTGGCGGAAACCACACTCGTCGGCAATTTTGTATATCAAATCCCAATCGGTCGTGTCACCATAACTCTTTACGAACATTACCCAATCAATCAGATGTCGAATCGAGATGTTCTCCGATGCGAAATGCGATGCGGAGTGAAGCAGCAGAAAGAGGGCGTTGTGATTTGGCGACGGAATATAAAGTTTTACTCCATCAATCTCCTGCTCGATTGCCGTACCACTTTGCGACAGCGATTTGAGGTGCTGCTCCCTGATGCGAGCCGAGCGACGTGAGTGCTGTTCAACAAAATCGTAGTGATTTTCGAACATTACACCATCTACATAGAATACCGTGTGATGGTGGTGCCCCTCATTTATGCTTATGTTAAACTTCTCGGCAATGAGTCTGTCGGCTTCACGTTGGTGACCAAAAAACCAGATATCGTT
>JAFVXS010000215.1 GCA_017501025.1 Alistipes sp. | reverse complement strand
TCGATTGTGACGGGCGAGATACTCTCGTCGGGGCGTACGCTCTATATCCGTCGTAGTGAGGTTGGTCAAACCTCTGTCGAGGAGAGTCGTCGGGCAATCGAGGAGCAGCAGGCGACGCTCAATCGTGCCGCTGTGGGCGAGTATGCCTACCACGTCGTACACGAGGGCGAGGATGTCGGCTCGATAGCCAAACGTTTCGGGGTTACAAGCGAGGAGTTGCTACAACTTAATGGGATGGCGGCAGGTGCAGAGTTCCGCGAGGGTTTGATTGTTAAGGTGCCGAAACATACACCTCAAACCCAAAAGGCCGACTCGGTAGAGCAGGCTGCACGCGAACAGCGAAAGGCGGAGTTGAGATCGTTCCGTAAGCTCGATCGCAGCGAGCGTGCCGATATTGCACTGCTGTTGCCGCTCGGCACATCGGCAGGTAGTTACGCTTCGTCGTATAAGGAGTTCTATCAGGGCTTTTTGATGGGACTTGACACGTTGCGATATGAGGGCATAAACAGCTCGGTAACGCTATACGATAGTGCCGAGTCGCAGGGTCGTATCAGCGAACTTGTCGAATCGGGCGAGTTACGTTCTGCCGATTTGATTGTTGGTCCTGTCTATGAGAATGAGTTGATACCTGTTGCACGTTATGCGGCAGAGTTGGGTATTCCGATTGTCTCGCCACTTGCCAACCTTACGCAGATAAAGAGTGGTGTGACCTTCCAGATGTCGCCAACTGTTGAACATAAGTACGACAAGGTGCGTTCGTTGTTTGATGAGCGTCGTATTGTCGTTATCCGCTCGGAGAGTACCGATAAGGAGTTCGAGGCGGAGATGATGCAACTAATCGG
Source organism: Alistipes sp. (assembly GCA_017501025.1). GTDB lineage: Bacteria > Bacteroidota > Bacteroidia > Bacteroidales > Rikenellaceae > Alistipes. The sequence goes on along the minus strand of JAFVXS010000215.1, from coordinate 1,872 downwards.
CAATCGTCCTACGGTAGTACACGACTATGTATATGAACACCCTTCGGTAGTTGAGGCACGCGAAAAGGAGTATGCCCGTATGGAGGCTGCGGGTGTGGAGGTGCAACGCACGCCTTCGACAGGCGACCTGTCGCCGTTGTTGAGTAGCGAGGAGGAGTCGTTGATTGTTATTTTGTCGGGCAACGAGATTGAGACCGACCGAATATTGGCTGCGTTGGCTTCGGCAAAGATTGCGTTGCGGGCTCGCCAGCAGAGCGTATCGCCGTATGTTGTGTTGGGCAATAACCGTTGGAGCCGCTATCGCAATATCGATCGCAGTCTGCTCTTCTCGAACGCTGTGACTATGATATCTACCTATCACGTTGATAGAAGCGATGAGCGTATGCGTCAATTCATATCGAAATATATTGCGGCCTATGGTGAGTTGCCATCGTTGTTTGCATATCGAGGTTACGACTCGGCAGTGATTTTCGGCTCGATGCTCTATGATGCGTCGATGCAGTCGGACTCTCGTCTGTTTGTGCCGTTGCAGACCCCTTATCGCTTTGAGCCGCAAAAGAGTGGTGTGCGTAGCAATAGCGAGTGGGCGGTTGTAACGTATAATCCGAATTTTACATTAACAATTCGTTAGGTCTATGTCTGCATTTCCGACAAATATTCCCGAAAAGACTATCGAGCGATTGAGCGAGTATCGTCGCACGTTGTTGTCGTGTCATCGTCAAGGTATCACACACGTATTTTCTCACGTTTTGGCAGGTATTCACGGTATTACGGCGGTACAGGTACGACGTGATTTGATGTTGATAGGTTTTTCGAGCGACACCAAAAAGGGTTACGATGTTGGGGTGTTAATCGATTTTATCAACAACATCCTGTATAGCGAAAACTCGATGAATATAGCCGTAATCGGAATGGGAAATCTCGGTCGTGCCATCACAAAATATTTCAACAGCAAACAGTTGAAGTTGCGAATTACGGTGGCGTTCGATATCGACCCTGCAAAGGTCGGCTCGGTGATAGACGATATTCCGTGCTACGATATGTCCGATTTCGAGGATGTTGTGTCGAATAACGATATCTCGATTGTGGTTGTTTCGCTCCCTACCAAGGCGGCATCGCAGTTGGTTGTTCCGATTGTCAATGCCGGTATCAAGGGAGTGCTGAACTTTACATCGGCACCGTTGAACTTTCCGCAAGGTATTGTGGTGGAGAACTACGATATTACCACTTCGCTCGAAAAGGTTGCCTATTTCGTGAAGGCAAACGAGGAGAATAATAATCAGTAGATTTTTTGACGAATGGAGGTTTTACGCGGTTTCGATGCATTGAAGGGCAGGGCGAAGCTCCGTACGGTTGCAACGGTCGGCTCTTATGATGGTCTGCACGCAGCACACTATCTGTTGATTGATAGGTGTTGCCGAGAGGCTCGTCGTCGCAACTGCTCCTCGATGGTCGTAACCTTCGAGCCGCATCCCCGTATTACGCTCGGTCGTGACGAGGGGTTGAAATTGCTTACAACGTTGGAGGAGAAGATTTTTCTGTTGGAGCAATGGGGCGTAGATTACCTCTTTGTAGTCGATTTCGATAAGGATTTCAGCCGCATCTCGCAAGAGGTATTTCTGCGTGATTACCTTGTCGGACAACTTGGCGTGGAGTGTCTGATTATGGGCTATAATCACCGCTTTGGTTGCGATGCAGGCGGAAACTCTGCTTCGGCAGTTGCGAGCAATCTTCAAATAGATGTGGTTAGTATCGAACAGCAATTTGTCGCGGAGATGAAGGTCAGCTCAACGGTCATTCGTCGCACCATTGCATCGGGCGATATGGCGTTGGCCCGATTGCAGTTGGGACACCCCTATATAATAATAGGTA
>JAFVXS010000214.1 GCA_017501025.1 Alistipes sp. | reverse complement strand
CCTCCATAAGCGTTGCCACCGAAATCGAGTAGCGACGCGAAATCGAGTAGAGGGTCTCGCCACGCTTTACAACGTGGGTATCAAAGTGCTTCTTCGGACGCTTTACCCGCTTCTCCTTCGCATCACTCTGCGGCACAGGAATACGGATTACGCTACCCGCCTTCAAACCATCGCTCAACGTTGGATTTGCAGCAAGAATCTTATTAACCTCAACCCCATAACGACGCGAAAGCGAATAGAGTGTATCGCCCCGTACTACCGAATGGACAATATACTTCGCTCCGTCAATATAGACTATCTGTGCAGCACTGCCCTCCGCAGTGGCACTTGCAACATCGGCCGCAAATGCTCCACGAATTGCTATCACTGCCAACAAAAGCACCAGAAGATGCCTTATTGAACTCATTTAATTCTCTCCTTTATCTTCTCTATTACACTCTTTGTGTGGCGGGTGAAATCTCCGTTCATCATCCACTCAAAATAACTCGGCTCTCGACGGAATACCTCTTCAACTCGCTGACCTTTGTACTTGCCGAACATAAATATCTCGTGTCCCGCCTCGTCAAAGCCTATACGACCGGCATAATCCGCCGTTTTGTTTCGCAGGGAGTACTCCGCCAAAGACTCAACATCGTTGGCAAGGTCGGAGTATCGCTCCAACTGTCCCAACAACACCTCGTATGTTGCACGAGTATCAGCCTCGGCTGCGTGTGCATCGGTCAAATCCTTGTCGCAATAGAATCGGTATGCTGCAACCAGCGTTCGCTCCTCGCGTTTATGGAAGATGTTCTGCACATCGATAAACCGAGCCTGCGAAAAATCGACCTCGACACCTACCCTGAAAAACTCCTCAACCAACAGTGGCAAATCGAAACGATTGGAGTTGAACCCACCAAAATCGCACCCCTCCATAAACGCCTTCAACGAGCGGGCAATCTGTCGAAATGTAGGACAATCTTTCACATCATCATCCGTAATATGATGGATTGCCGAAGCCTCCGGCGGAATAGGCATTTCGGGATTGATTCGACGGGTTTTGACCTCTTCGCTACCATCGGGCAGCACCTTCAACATCGAAATCTCGACAATGCGGTCGCGTACAACATTAACGCCGGTAGTCTCCAAATCAAAGAAGATTATCGGTCTCTCCAATTTAAGTTTCATCAGCAGCCGCTTTACAAGTTGATAAGCATAGGCATAAGCAACATCAATGTTGCCGAGCCATTATCGTCATCGCTTACAGGCTTGAAGACTGCCGCACGCGACGAGTCGCCCAACTCAACAAGCACAGTAGGGGTATCGATGTTCGACAAAATCTCAACCAAATATGCCGAGTTGAAGCCGATAGTAATCTTATCGCCCTCGTAGCTGCACGACAAAGTCTCGTTTGCCGACATATAGAAGCCCGCATCCTGTGCTGTAAGTGTCAGGTGGTTGTTATCGATATCCAAACGCACAAGGTTTGTCGAAGAGTTGGCACAAACCGCCACACGACGCAACGAGTTGAGGAATTCGACACGATCCACAAGCATCTTGTTAGGATTTGCCGTTGGAATTACCACGTTATAGTTAGGATATTTGCTCTCGATAAGGTGGCAGATAAGTGTTGTCTGCGAGAGTTTGAAGATTGCATTGCTCTTGTCGAAGCCAACCTTTACAGGCTCCTCCTCCTTCAACAACATACTCTTCAACAATACAGCCGGTTTCTTTGGCAGGATAAACGACGCCTCAACACCGCTATCGTGGCCAATCTTAAACTCAACCAACTTGTGTGCATCGGTTGCAACAAAGGTGGTCTGCAATGGCTCGATGTTGAAGAATACACCATTCATTGCAGGTTTCAAATCGTCATCGGCTGCTGCAAAGATGGTCTTATTAACGCCATTGAGGAGTGTATCAACCTCCATAGGGAACTCAATAGCCTCCTCCGAAAGGGTCTGCAACGAAGGATAGCTGACAGGATTTGCACCCGGCACCGACGAACCGCCACTGTGCCAAGTCATCTTAATCTCCCAAGTCTGCTCGTTTACGTCGATTGTCAAAGGCATCTCGGCACACTCCTTCAACACCTCCAACAACAACTTTGCAGGTGCTGCTACGCGACCCTCACGCTCGATGTTATCTACCGCGATTTCGGTTACAACCCAAATTTCGAGGTCCGATGCAGTTACCTTCAAAACACCATCTTTAAGCTCGAACAAGAAGTGTTCGAGAATTGGAAGTGTACTTTTGTTGCTGATTACTTTACCTGCACCCGACAAACGTGACAGAAGTGCAGAACTTGATAATGTAAATTTCATCTCTCTAATCTATTTTTGTTTGTTTTGTTTTTCGTTTACAGCGTTGCCAACTTATCGAGCGACATCTCAATCATTTGACGCACAAACGGCTTGTAGTCTGTGCAGGCATCCAACGCAATTCGTTGTGCGATAATCGTACATACGGTGGCTGCACGGTGACCCATCAATGCCGCCATACCTGCCAACGCCGAGCTCTCCATCTCGAAGTTGGTTATGCAACGTCCCTCGTAGCGGAACTCCTCGATCTTCTCGTTAAGGTGCAAATCTTGTGGTTGCAGACGCACCCAGCGACCTTGTGGAGCATAGAAACCCGGTGCTGCGATTGTGATACCCTCGCGAGTCGAGTCCTTAAATAGTTCGTACAACGACTTATCGGCATCCACAAAGTATGGCTTCGGCAACAGCTCCGACCAGCCCGTATGTTTGATAAACGCCTGTTCGATTGGCAGGTCGCAGACCTCGTTACGTCCCGCATAGTAGTTGAGCAGACCATCAAAACCTACCGACGTACGCGAGAAGACAGCCTCACCTACCTTGATATCCGACTGCAATGCACCCGATGTTCCCAAACGCACCAACGTAAGTTGTTTGAAATCATCCTTCACCTGACGAGTTGCGAAGTCGATATTTGCCAAAGCATCGAGCTCGGTTACACAGATGTCGATATTGCCGATACCGATACCCGTCGATAGCACAGTCATACGACGACCCTTATAGGTACCTGTCACAGTGCGGAACTCACGATTTGACACCTCACATTCGCGGCTATCAAAAAATCCTGCGACCAATTCAACACGACCGGGGTCGCCTACAAGTATTACAATATCAGATATTTGCTCGGGCAGCAGATGCAAATGGAAAATTGAACCGTCCTCGTTGATAATAAGTTCCGAAGCGGGAATTGTTCGTTTCTGTGTCATAATCTCTCCTCCTAATTTACTATAACAATCCTAAAAAATTGGATAATTGGCATAAAAGTAATATATTTACGTCGTATTTCAAAAATTTTGCTAAACTTTTTTATTAAAAATAAAAAAATCGTATGACACTCATTAAATCCATCTCCGGAATACGCGGTACGATAGGCGGTTCCGTAGGCGACAATCTTACCCCGATAGATGTTGTAAAATTCACAACGGCTTATGCCCGATTTATGAAACAGAGAGCCAATGGCGATGCTCGATTGCGTATCGTCGTAGGACGTGATGCACGACTGTCGGGCGAGATGGTCTGCAACCTTATCGAAGGCACGTTGCTCGGTTGTGGAGTCGATGTTATCAGCATCGGTTTATGCACCACTCCGGGTACCGAAATGGCGGTAATTACCCACAAGGCAGATGGTGGAATTATCATCACCGCATCGCACAATCCAAAGCAGTGGAACGCCCTGAAACTGCTCAATGCAAAGGGCGAGTTTTTGAACGATGCCGAGGGTAAGGAGGTGCTGCGTTTGGCAGAGGATGATTCGTTTGTTTTTCCCGAAATCGACCACATAGGCAAAGTTGTTCTGCGTGAGGACTTTAACCCAACACACATCAAGCAGGTTTTGGCACTGCCGACGGTCGATGTCGAGGCTGTTCGCAAGCGTCGATTCAAGGTTGTTGTCGATGCCGTAAATTCGATTGGCGGAGTGGTAATTCCACAGCTGTTGCACGAGTTGGGTTGCGAGGTTATCTGCCTCAACTGCGAGCCTACGGGAGAGTTTGCACACAACCCAGAACCACTGCCTCAAAATCTCACCGAAATATCGGAAGTTATTCGTCGAGAAGGTGCCGATTTGGGTGTTGTTGTGGATCCCGACGTGGACCGTTTGGCCTTCGTAAGCGAGGATGGCTCGATGTTTGTCGAGGAGTACACTCTCGTCGCTGTTGCCGACTATATACTCTCGCTCAAAAAGGGCAATACGGTGTCGAATTTGAGTTCGTCGCGTGCACTGCGTGACGTCACCGAGTCGCACGGAGGCACCTATGCAGCATCGGCCGTCGGCGAGGTAAATGTCGTAGCAAAGATGAAGGAGTGCAACGCAATTATAGGTGGTGAGGGCAACGGTGGTGTTATCTACCCTGAACTCCACTATGGTCGTGATGCGTTGGTAGGTACGGCACTCTTTTTGACCTATCTGGCAAAGAGAGGTTTGTCGATGACCGAACTCCGCAAGACATACCCAGCATACTTTGCTTCGAAGAACAAAATCGAACTCACACCTGCAATCGATGTCGATGCCGTACTCTCCACGATGAAAGAGCGTTATGCCGACGAGCAGATTAACGATATCGACGGTGTAAAAATCGATTTTGCCGAGAGTTGGGTACACCTTCGCAAGTCGAATACCGAGCCTATTATCCGCATCTACACCGAGGCAAAATCGATGGCGGAAGCCGAGGCTTTGGCAGAGCGTTTCATTGGCGAAATACGCACGATTTGCAACCTCTAAACCAGCCAAACCAACCGAGCTAAAACACTTAAAACTATACAGTTATGGATAAAGTAAAGCAATATATCGACTCCAATATGGAGCGATTTCTCGACGAGTTGTTCACACTGTTGCGTATCCGTTCGATATCCTCTATTGCGGAGGCTGCCGAAGAGCGTCAAAAGTGTGCTGAACACCTTGCTGCAACACTCATTAAAGCGGGTGCCGACAATGCCGAAGTCTATGCAACCGAAGGCGCGCCGATAGTATATGCCGAGAAGATTGTCTCGCCAAAGGCAAAGACCGTTTTGGTATATGGACACTACGACGTTATGCCGCCAGAACCATTGGAGGAGTGGACAACCGAGCCTTTCGAGCCTGTAATCAAGGATGGCCGTATATGGGGACGAGGTGCCGACGACGACAAAGGTCAATCGTTTATGCACATCAAGGCATTCGAGGCATTGGTGGCAAACGATATGCTCCCTTGCAACGTTAAGTTTCTTTTGGAGGGCGAAGAGGAGAGCGGCTCCAAACAGATTAGCCACTTCTGCGAGACCCACAAAAAGTTGTTGAAGGCAGATGTTATATTGGTATCCGATACTTCGATGTTGTCGATGGAGACACCATCCATCACTTGCGGTTTGCGAGGTTTGGCAGGCGTAGAGGTTTCGGTCTATGGCTCGACTGCCGATTTGCACTCGGGAATCTATGGCGGAGCAGTGTATAACCCTGCGATGGTACTCTCGAAGATGTTGTCGCAGATGATTGACAGCGAAGGACATATCACAATACCTCACTTCTACGACGATGTTCGCGAACTCTCTGCCGATGAGCGTCGTGCATTGAATCGCGTTCCATTCTGCTCGCGTCGCTACAAGGCGTCAATCGGCGTAGGTGCAATTGCCGGCGAGGAGGGTTACACCACACTCGAACGCACGGGCGTACGTCCTACGTTTGAGATTAACGGTATGTGGAGTGGTTACACGGGCGAGGGCTCGAAGACCATTATTCCCGCCAAAGCATCGGCAAAAATCACAATGCGATTGGTACCATATCAGAACGATGCAAAGGTAACAAAGCTCTTTGCTCAATACTTCAAGAGCCTTGCTCCAAAGGGCGTAAAGGTCGAGGTAAAACCTACACACGGCGGTACGCCATACGTTTCGCCAACCGATTTGGAGGCTTACAAAGCCGCTGAAAAAGCAATCAAAGCGACATTCGGCAAGGTGCCTGTTCCGGTATATTCGGGTGGCTCGATTGGCGTAATCAGCGTATTTGAACGCACGCTCGGACTGAAATCTATCCTTATGGGCTTCGGTTTGGGTCGCGATGCAATACACTCACCAAACGAGAGCTTTGGTCTCGACCAATTCCGTATCGGTATCGAGACAATTACACAATTCTACAAGTTTTTTGCCGAGAAATAACCCCTCAAACAACCTGAAAAGATGAAGCAATTACTATTAGCCCTACTTGCTCTGCTCTGTTTGGATGCAGGAGCTGCCATCCCGAAGAAGATAAAGCCTGCAAAAGGCTCAACACTCGTCGGATATGTGCATTGCGATGGGGAGCCATTGGCAGGAGTCAGCGTATCGGATGGCGTAAATATTGTCAAAACAGATGCAAATGGCATCTATCATCTCCAATCCGACAAGCGTTTCGGTACGGTATTCGTCTCGACACCTGCTGGATATCAGGCTATGATGATGGATAGCGTCCGTCCCGAATTTTGGAAGAGTACAACCGCAGCACCAAACAGATGCGAACGTCACGACTTCGAGTTACGAAAGGTCGCAGACAGCCGTTTTGGATTGGTTATCTGTACCGACTCACACTTCTGCAACAACAAGAAGGTCGATGATTTGCGACACTACGCAGAGTTGATGTCACCCGCTTTCAATGCAACCTATGCCGCACACAGCGATATCCCTATGCTGACATTCAACCTCGGCGATATCACTTGGGACCGTTGGTGGTACGAGACAGGTTTTTCGATTGAGAGCGTTCCCGAATTTGTATCGAAATGCGGTATCAAGACACCATATTTCGGTGTCATCGGCAATCACGACTACGACGCAGCAACCCCTGCAAGCGAGCGTAGCGATATAGACGGTGCTATGCGTTTCCGCAAAACTTTTGGCCCGACATACTACTCGATGAATGTGGGCGATGTGCATATCGTGGTACTCGACAATATCATCTATAAAAACGAGGTTCGCCCCGACCAAAAACAACACAAGGGCGTTGTAGGCTCACGAAACTACGACCTCTATGTCGATGATGTACAGTTGGAGTGGTTGCGTCAGAATTTGCAGAGCGTATCGCACTCGACACCTATCGTCATCTGCCAGCACGCTCCGATATTGGTGCTCGACCATACGGGCAAACCAAAGTATGCCTACAAAAAGGGACACACCGAGCCTATGCTCTCGCTGTTGAAAGATTTTGAGTGGGTGCGTATCTTCTCCGGACACAAACACCAGCACCACTCTTTCAAGTTGGCAGAGTACCCAAACGTCGTCGAGACCAATGTAGCTTCGATAGCAGGAGAGCTGTGGAAAACCCCTAACGAATCGGGCAGAAATATCTGTGACGATGGTAGCGATGCAGGTTTCTTATGCTGTCTGTTCGATGGCAAAAGCTTCTCGATGGAGGTAAAAAATGCTGCAAACGGAGAGGCTGCTCCAATGCGTATATACGATATGAATGTTGTCGGAAAAGACTATGCAGCAAGCCCCGCATTGCAACATCTGTGTCGTCTGCAAACCAATCAGAGGGACTATTCACAAGCGGAGTATGCCGACTACGTCTATATCAACTGTTGGGCTTGGGAGGATGGCTCAACGCTGAATGTTACCGAGAATGGCAAGCCGTTGGTTGTCGAAAAGGTGATGCACAGCGACCCTATGGCAGCCGAGTGGATACACGCACCTGCGGTAAAAAACAGGACAAAGGGGGTCAAAAAGATAAACACCTATTCATTGGTGGACCATATGTTCCGTGTACACTGCTCGGAACCGGGTAGCCTAGTAAGCGTGGAGTTTATAAACCCTTACGGCAAAAAGTATCTGCAAACTATTTCGAGATAATCGCTGCTATATAGATAATCGATCAGGGCTGCCTTTTGTGGGCAGCCCTGATGATTTATGCCAACCGCCGCACTAGGACAAATAGGACGGCTAGGACGACTAGGACGAGCGACCACAGCGAAAAAAATTAGCAGCGAAGCGGCTGTCCTAAAAGTCCTATAAGTCCCAGATGTCCTAACAAAAAAACGAGGGCAGAGCCGATGTTACAAAGCGGCAAACAGAAGGGTGTGTCTAACAATTTTTAGACACACCCTTTGTATTAGAAATTGTATAACAAGTGGAATTTCAAGGCTTGCGAAGCCCGAAAAACCGCAGTTTACTTGGCGTAAATGAGAATTTTGAGGGCAAGCGTAACGCAGAAATCACCTTGTTATACAACTTCAAACCTATGGGCGATACACAACTGTATGCACACCCTCGCCAAGTTCAAGAGTCTGCAAGAACTGACCGTCAAATTCGATTGACGAGAACTCCTTTGGCAAATCGATTTGTGCAACCGTTCCTGCCGGCACTGTTACAAGACAACGCAACGACCCTTTATCTCGAATTGCTGCCAACTCGATAGGTGCACCAAATCGGGTAGGAACACGGCATTGCAACTTGTTGATAGTACCGAGGTTTGGCTCAACACGGAAACGCTCGAAGCAAGGTGTCAGCGGCTCGATACCGGCAATATACTGCGACAAGATAGTCAAGCCACCACCCGACCAAGCGTGGTTGTAGGTGCCGTTACCCGGCTTATAGGTCATACCGCGAGCTCCTGTGTACTCCCAGCCCTCCCACAGTGTGGTGTGAGGAGCTGCAACCATCTCGCCAAAGCGGTGCTTCATACGCTCCAACGCCTGCGAGTGCTGGTCCATCATACACAACGCCTCCAAGACATACTTCTCCATATATGGGCTGGCGTTGTAGTGCTTTTTCAAGAAGTCGCACATCGCAGGGTAACGCTCCGCAGGTACTAAACCTGCAACAACGGCCATAGCCTGAACTCGGTCGTCGGGCGAATCCTTATACCTCTTCGAGACATACATCTGACGCTCTTCGTTCCAATACTTCTCGTTAAATCCGTGGTAGAGCTTATCGTACATCTGCTCGGCATACAACTTATCGCTGCCCTTGCCTATCAACTCTGCCATATTTGCCATACCCTTCAATGCCAAAGCGTACCAACACTGTTGCAGGGCCTCCTTGTCGATATTTTTGCCCCAATCGCCCCAATGCCAACCACCTCGACGAACATTTACAAGACCTGTGTTTTGAGGATTCCACACCTCTACGACATACTTGCGAACTCGTGGGTATATCTCCTCGATGGTAGCCTTATCGCCCGTAAGCATATAGTAGGTCCAGAAGCCGTAATAGCCGACACTCGCCAACATCTGACAAGGTAACTCCTTGTTATACCAGCCAGGAACAGGCGATGCAATAACACCATCGGGTTGTTGCCAATTCATCAATTCGAGGATAGCCTTGCGAGTCAAAAGGTGTGCTCGCTCGTCGAAGAGGTATCCCGCCTCGCCGAGTTCGTTCACAACATCGCCCCACCACTGTGCTCGCTCACGGTCAGGGCAGTCCATATAGTTATCACGCATCGTAACGTAGAGCGTACGTGCCGACTTCTGCCACAACTTGCTATAAAAGGCGTCGTCAGCACCAAACATACCAACAAAGTCGCTGTCGTAACCACTTTCGCGGTACTTTACATCCAAGACCTCAACGCCCTCCGGCAAGAAGTAGAGCACCTCGTGTCCATTGGTCCAAATCGGAGTCTCAAACTCCTGAACACCCTCCTTTGCGATATACTCCGTACGGAACGAGCGAGCCGGTCCAATCCAATAGTCATCCGTGCAAATCACAATACGCTCGCCACCCTTCGCCTTTAATTTAATATAAGGTGTCACGTGGGCATTGTGTGGCAACTTACCGACAACAGCTCCCTCCTCATTACGCGATACGTTGCGGTAGGACAACAATTCGGTCCAACGCCAATGCGGAATAGGACGCTCGACAAACTCGCCCCAATCGCTTGCCGAACGCTCGACAACAACAGCCTGTGGCCACTGCGAACAATCGAAATCATCTGCGGCAAAATCTACTGCACGACGTGCATCATAGCCCACATTAGCACCTGCAAGACGATACTGCTTTGCACCCTTCGGATTCTCATCTTCGGGAGCCCAGAATGCATCGTAACGAATTGCCTGCCAATCGCTATCGCTGACAATATTTCGCAACGGTGTATCCAACGAGAACCACAAACCCGGAGTTGCGGTAGGACGATGGCTGAATGAGTTTCTGCCATAGTACTGCACCAAAACGGCGATGGTATTCTCGCCAAAATGGAGATTTGGCACATCAATCACATCACAATATGTTCCCGTAGGAGTAGGGCCTCGTTTCAAACCACCCTCGCGAACAACCAACTCACCATTGACATACAACCAATACTTCGTATCGGCTGCGATTCTCAACTCTGCCTTACCGTTATAAGGCAAGAAGAATTGACGGCGAAAACATTGCCACTCTCCATCGGCAATCTCATCGGCAGTCGTGATAATTTGAGGCTGACTGCCTCCCCTCGGCATAAACATCCAGACACAAGCAAATACAAGCAGAAGTGTCCACATCAAATTGCGATTATTCATAATATTTCGAATTTTAGGTTTCTTTTTGCAAAGTTAATAAATATATGCTTATCAAAACTTTAACGAGTTGAGCACCCTCTCTATTCTATCGAGTCGATTGACAGGTGCTGCCGCCCTATCGTGACGAGCACGACGTTTAGGACCGGTATGGAACGCACGAATATTATAGGTAAATCGCACCAAGAAGCAGCGTCCGAGTGTCGAGTTGTATCGCACCTGCGAATATCCAGCCCATACACCACGACTAAACGACATATTCTGTCCCAAAATATCGTTGGCGACCAACTCCACCTCGCCCAATCGGTTCAACACTTTCTTGCCAATCGAGACATTCCACAACAAAAATTTATCGTTAAAATCGTTCGTAATTCCCAAGTAGTGCGTAAATGCTGCCGAGGTGGTAAATGTGAAGTTCAGCGGCAAAACAACCTTTACATTAGCCGTTGCTCGCTGCATAAAGTAGCGATTGGTCATAATATCGAGCGTCGAATTTGACGATGTAAAGGTACCTCGCCATCTCAACGTAAAATCGACCTTCTCGGAGATGTTGCTGCCAAGAGTCCAATCCGAATAGGCATTAACGGTACTCATCACATCATCCTTGTCGTTTATTATAAGTGGCACCGTAGTATAGGTAGCACCAACGGCGATATTCAGATTCGAGCCAAGCCAACTAACCGGAAAACCGATACTTGCACGACCCTCGTACGACCAATAGCCATCGAGATTGACACGCTCGGTAAGTTGTATCGGGTTATACTTCTTGCCATCAACTTCGATTGTAGGTGGCGAATAGGTAATCTTACTGCCCATATAGTGCTGGATATGGGTTGCCTTACCCATCAGCATAAATGTTATTCCGCGTGCAGGGGCTAAGTGCGTATAGCGTGCAAAGTAGTTATGTGTGGTATATGTTCGCAGGTTTGGATTTCCCTTCGAGACATACTGCGAGTTGCTGACATCATAGACATCGAGCAACAGATGTACTCCCGGTGCTCCGACACTCGAATTGGCACTTACACGCAACGTATTTCGCTGATTGAACGACCACTGCAACGTCGCATTATAGACGAAATCCAGATAGGAGTTATTGGTCGAGACATTGTGCCAATTATCGTTATTTTTCAGCGTAGAGTGCTGCATCATCAGATTGACAGAGAACCAATTACGCTGACGACCATAGCGATAACCCAGACCTGCCTGATGGAACATAAATGAGCCGTCGGACGTAGTCGATGATTTGCGATTGATACGCGATTCGTCAATCAGATGGTCGGCATCGGTTGCATAGTTGAACAAGTCGCGCGAACGCATTTGATATTGCAATCGATAGCTGATGTTCAGGTGCGAATAGCGACCTATACGCTCGCGGAACGTCGGCTGAATACGCAATGTAGTTGTTCGGCTGTCGGTAATCGTACGCGAATAGGTATATTTTATCGTTGCCTTATCGGGGCTCTCTTTGCTGGTCTTACCTGCACCATTCGAGTAGTAGTCGCGGTCGCCATCGCTGACATAATCGCCATAGCTCGCCACAATCATCAGCGTACGTCCCTGACGCAGGAAACGATACGAATATTGTGCATAGACACTTGCCGACAAGGTGGTGCTGTAACCATCATTGCCGCTCGGCATCCAACGATAGCCCGACTGACCCCATCGCAAACTCGTCGTATCAACCTCATTTATGGAGCTGTTGTTATAGTAATTAATGTTTGGTATTACAACCAATTTTTGTCGCTTGCCAACCTTCCAATCCAGACGACTACGGAAACGCAGAGTGTGGTTATCGGGATGACTGAATTGGTCGTAATGAATCGTATCCTTCTTGGTCACAGCCGCGTCGTACCAACGATCCACCACGTAATCGTTGCGGGCACTGATATGATTATAGAAGATACTACCCTCGAACTTTGCCCTGTTGCGACGACCCCATACATCGGAGTAGTTAAACGCCAAAATATCGGCAGCAGCAACACCTTGCTGTGAATTTACGGACATCGTACGCGAAATATTGGCAGAGTTTTGGCCATTCGACATCGCTATATCATCGTCCGTAAGATTCTGTTTATTCAGGTTATTGAAGAGTGCCATAGCGGTAAAACGCGACTCGTCGTTGAACATATTTACCGTACCGCCCGCCGTATATTTGAATTTGTTGGTGACATTGCTTACGGCAGATGGCTCGTAACCCGCTCCGATATGGACCTTTCCGAAGAGACTTCGTTTGATACTCTGGCGTGTGATAATATTGATAACCTTACCACCGTCGCCATCGTCAATACCCGTGATTTGTGCCGCCTCACTCAATCGGTTATAGACCTCGATATGCTCGACTGCCTGTGCCGGAATACTCTGCAACACCTGCTGGATATTGCTACCGAAGAACTCCTTGCCATCGACATATATCTGCTTGACCTCCTCGCCCTGTGCCTCGACCTTACCATCCGAGATAATAATACCCGGCATCTTACGCAACAGAGCTCCCACCTCGGCATCTATCGCAACCTTAAAGGCATCGGCATTATAGCGAAGCGTGTCGCCAAGCATCGTAGCACGATTGGCAACAGCCGTCTTTACGACCGCCTCAATAGCAATCGAAGAGACCTTCATTCTAATATCGCCTACATTACAGGGAAGAGTGCCGACCTCTGCCGTAAAGTCGCAATCGGCATAACCCATAAAGGTCGCCTTGCAGATATATTTACCGGCTCGAAGACCCGAAATTTTGAAGACTCCGCCATACTCGGAGGTGTAATATCGCTTCGTATCGGGGGTCTGCTGATTGGCTATCTCGATAACAACGCCCGGCATAGTCTCTTCGTTGGTATCGTCAATAAAACGACCCGACAGTGTCGTTGTACTCTGTGCCACGGCATAATCTACGCCCGACAACAACAATGCAACAACGAACACAATCGTTCCGAAATATGTTTTCAGCCCCTTCATTATATCATTGTGAAGAGTGGTGCTTTCACACACCACTCTCCTATAATTGTCGAATGAACTAACTAAATTAGTCCTCCAACTTCGCACTCAAAAACTCGCGGTTCAGACGTGCGATATGTGCAATACTGATCGACTTTGGACACTCTGCCTGACAAGCACCTGTGTTGGTACAGTTACCAAAACCGAGTTCGTCCATCTTTGCAACCATCGCCTTTGCACGACGTGCACCCTCAACGCGTCCCTGTGGCAACTTTGCCAACGACGACACACGAGCAGCAACGAACAACATAGCCGAGCCGTTCTTGCAAGTTGCAGCACAAGCACCACAACCTACGCAAGCAGCAGCATCCATCGACTCGTCCGCATCAGCCTTTGCGATTGGAATAGCATTGCCATCAGGTACCGAGTTGG
>JAFVXS010000213.1 GCA_017501025.1 Alistipes sp. | reverse complement strand
GTAGAAAAAATATCCGTATCCACCGTTAATTTCAATTTGTTTTCGTATATTTGTAACAAATTTAGATAGTTTTGGCAGCAGAAAAACGACACGTAGAGACTCCGCTGATGAAGCAGTATTATGCCATCAAAGCGGTGCATCCCGATGCAATTTTGTTGTTTCGGGTTGGCGACTTTTATGAAACATTCGGCGACGATGCCATCGAGGCGAGTTCCATCCTCGGCATAACGCTTACACGCCGTGCCAATGGTGCTGCATCGTTTGTCGAGTTGGCAGGCTTTCCGCACCACGCTGTCGATGCCTATCTTCCAAAGTTGGTCCGAGCTGGTAAGCGTGTTGCTATATGCGAGCAGTTGGAAGACCCGAAACTCGTTAAGGGTCTGGTTAAGCGTGGGGTAGTTGAGTTGGTCACACCGGGAGTGGTGATGAATGATAATATGCTCGACCACAAGGATAATGTCTATCTTGCATCCGTATTTTTTGGTCGTGACTCGGTTGGCGTCGCTTTTTTGGATATCTCGACGGGCGAGTTTTATGTTGCCGAGGGCGATGAACTCTATGTCGATAAGCTGCTTGCAAGTTTTGCCCCGAAGGAGGTGATATATCAGCGAGGTTATGAACAGCGTTTCGAGGCGGCATTTGGCAATCAGCGATACTCTTATCGTTTGGAGGAGTGGGTCTTTTCGTATGATATAAACGTTGAGAAACTTACCCAACAATTCGGTGTGCAAAACCTCAAAGGCTTTGGTGTGGAGTCGATGCACAACGCCATCGCCGCAGCAGGAGCGATACTATATTATATAGAGTTTACCGAGCACAAAAATATTGCACACATCTCGTCGATATCGCGTATCGATAACGATAAATATGTCTGGATTGATAAGTTTACGATTCGCAACCTCGAACTATTTGCAGCGAACGGTTCGGCCGACGGCTCTTTTGCCAAGACGATAGACCGCACAATAACCTCGATGGGTGGACGTATGTTGAAGCGGTGGATTGCACTGCCGTTGATGGATATAGACCGCATATCGCGACGTCATAATATTGTAGAGGCGATTATCAACGACTCCGATTTGCGAATATCACTCTCCGAGCAACTTGCGAATGTGGGCGATTTGGAGCGTATTGCAGCCCGCACGGCCGCATTGAAGGTGTTGCCTCGTGAGTTGGTGCAGTTGCGACACTCGTTGCGAGCTGTCGAGCAGATAAAGTTGTTGCTGCAAGAGAGTGGTAATAGTTCATTGCAGGAGCTATCCGAACGTATCGACCCTCTCAATGCAGTGTATGAACGATTGATGCACGATATTGTAGATGACCCACAGAATAATCAGATTCAGAAGGGCGGTGTTATCGCATCGGGCGTAAATAGCGAACTCGACGATTTGCGTCGTGTAATGTCGCAGGGTAAGCAGATTTTGGCGGATATACAACAACGTGAAAGCGAGGCAACAGGTATCCCGTCGTTGAAAATCAGCTACAACAACGTCTTTGGCTACTATATCGAAGTGCGTAATACTCACAAAGATAAGGTGCCTGAAACGTGGATTCGCAAGCAGACTCTTACGGCTGCCGAGCGTTATATTACCGAGGAGTTGAAGACCTACGAGACTCAAATTCTCGGAGCCGAAGAGCGTATTTTGATGCTCGAACAGCAAATCTATGCCGAGACAATCAACTTTGTGATAGGCTATCTGCGTGAGTTGCAACTCAATGCCCGCACATTGGCTTCGATAGATTGCCTCCATTCATTCGCTGCTATGGCAATCGAACGCAACTATTCGCGACCACAACTCGATGATTCGTTACGTATAGAACTCAAAGAGGCTCGACATCCCGTAATCGAAACAATGATGAAGGTGGGCGAGCAGTATATCCCGAATAACCTTACACTTGATTCGGAGACCGAGCAGATTATAATGATTACGGGTCCTAATATGTCGGGTAAGTCGGCACTGTTGCGTCAAACGGCACTTATCGTCCTTATGGCACAAATGGGCTCGTTTGTACCTGCCGAGTCGGCTAAAATCGGTATTGTCGATAAGATTTTTACACGTGTCGGTGCATCGGATAATATTTCGCAGGGCGAATCGACATTTATGGTCGAGATGTTGGAGTCGTCGAGTATCCTGAATAACGTATCGAATCGGAGCCTTGTGTTGCTCGATGAGATTGGTCGTGGCACAAGCACCTACGATGGTATCTCGATTGCGTGGTCTATGGTCGAGTATCTGCATAATCGTCCGAAAGTGCATCCTCGAACACTCTTTGCTACTCACTATCACGAACTTAACGAGTTGGAGCAGATGTGCCAGCGTGTGAAAAATTACCACGTATCGGTTCGTGAAGTCGATAATACAATCCTCTTCCTGCGTCGTTTGGAACGTGGAGGTACCGAGCACTCGTTTGGTATTCACGTAGCACGTTTGGCGGGTATGCCGCAGTCGGTTGTCGAGCGTGCAACCGAGATTATGCATAGTCTTGAAGAGGTTTATGGCAATAACGAGATTGCTCCGTCTTCTGCACCTGCATCGAGACGTTCGCGTCGGTCGCCTTCGCCAAAGACAAAGGGCGTTGCAGCAAGTGGTGCGTCAGACTCGTTCCAACTCTCGATGTTTAAGTTGGACGACCCCGTCTTAATAGAGATTCACGATAGAATTAAGGATTTGGATATCAACGCTTTGACACCTCTTGAAGCATTGAATATGTTGAACGAAATCAAAAAACTCGCCGATGTTTAACGGCGAGTTTTTTGTCAATATTGCTCTTTGGACTTATCGCTCCTCGACAATCGAGCGAATGTTTTGGATGAGCATCTGAACGGCAACCGAATTGAAACCTCCCTCCGGAATAATCACGTCGGCATAGCGTTTTGATGGCTCGACAAACTCTTCGTGCATAGGCTTTACGGTCTGTGTGTATTGGTTGATGACTGACTCCATTGAACGACCACGCTCGCGAACATCACGCAGAATACGACGGGCAAGTCGCAAATCGGCATCCGTATCGACAAATACCTTGATATCCATCATATCACGCAGGCTCTTATTCTCGAAAATCAGAATACCGTCAATGATAATCACCTTCGATGGCTTTACCAATACGGTTTCGTCCGTACGATTATGCTCGACAAACGAATATACAGGATGCTCGATAGGCACATTCTCCTT
>JAFVXS010000212.1 GCA_017501025.1 Alistipes sp. | reverse complement strand
TTTGATAAATACGTGGAGTTGGGCATATCTCAAATCGTAAGGTCGGCAGCCATATCGCATCAGATTCTCTTTCGACACCAGATGTTCGACATTCTCGATAGTCATCACCGTCTGCTCGGCAGCCGACAGCGATGTGGCACTCTGCTCACCTCGGATGGCTGCCGTACCCGACACAAAACAGCAAGCACCTCGTGAGGTCTCTATCAACTTCGCACGCTCGAACTTCGGTGTGCTCTTCACGGCATCGACTGCATCATCTATAAGCACCCGCTTCGAATAGACGTGTGCAGCAACCTGCAACGGATTGTCGATAGGATATATGCAAGCGGATTGCTCTCTCAACTTCTTGAAGGCTATACCTCCGACAATGATTCCATCGCCCGATGCACCGATTCCCGTCGCAGCAGGGTATCCATTCCGCCACAAACCCGATTTATAGTAGCAGGTGCGAGCATCGTTAAACTCCTGATAGTTCTGCTTACCACTCCTATACGAGACAATATTGCCAATGTAGTTCCACTGACGAACTATATCATCGACAGCAAAACCGCACAGTGAAAGCACGCTCTCCAAACGCCCAAACACCTCTTGACTCTGCATCTGAACGCTCTCGGCAAAATTCGTAGCGGGAATACCCTCGACGAAAAGCAACGACTCATCGTCGGTGTTAATTAAGCCGTAGCATACGCCATTATGCTCTGCGATATTGATTGCAGCTGCCCCTTCGAGCATATAGACTTCGAGTGACAGCCCTCCTTTTGGCAAAAGATATTGCGGAACAAGTGTTACCGGAACAGCTCTGCCCAACGAGTCGCATACGGTATGCTTTAAGTCGTCGAGCAACTGATGATAGCCAACGCACTCGCTCGTCCCGTGAAAGACAACACCGCAAACTCTGTCGGACGGAACACCATCCAGAGCCTTTTTGACGCTATCGGAGTAGGAACTTTGCGATTCAATAGTCGTAGAGTATATCTTCAATCCCATATCTTCTGTCGGTTAGTCTTACATAAACAATTTTATTACATAAGATAAAGATAAGGATAAAATGTTAAATCGCAAATGAGAAAAAAGAAAAATAAGGAGTCGGCAGACTTTGTTTTTACAACACTACGTCTGCAAATGTTTTCCAAATGGATGTAGCTGACTACAACTTGATATCCTTCAAATCGACCAGCTTATTGGCAATAGCGTAGATTGTAAGACCTGCCGTAGAGTGAATTTGCAGTTTGGATGCGATATTACGGCGGTGGGTTGCAACGGTATGGATAGAGAGGTTGAGATAGTCGGCAATCTCCTTATTCGACAAACCTCGGGCTACGCACTTTACAATATCTGTTTCACGCGATGAGAGCAGTTCGAGTCGCTCATTGTCGCTACTTGGCACAGTTATATCACTATGTGCGTGGGTATATACCTCTGTGCGTATCTCCTTTTCGAGGAGCTCCACAGCCGGAACAAACAGGAAATCTTCAACTTGACAATGTGACGACAAATCCCGCTCACAACTCACAATATCGAACAGCACCGATGTCAGTTGGTCGTTGCCTCGCTCGGGATAGTAGTTGATAATTATATTCTTCAACTCATTGAGTTTTGGCTCGATATGGTTATGTTTCTCGGCAAACGAGCGGATAGTATAATCTGTATCGAGACGTCCTGCAAGCAGATTTCCCACATAGGAGAATACCACATTATCCTCGTACTCCATATGTCGTCGCACCTCGGCTACATACTCATCATAGAACTTGATAATCAGCTGTGCCATACCCGTCGAATCGGAGTAATCAATCGAGTCGATAAGTCGGCGACGAATTGTAGGAAGGTTATAATCGAGGAAAAATGTATGAGCACGTTTCAGATAGTTTATCAGCGACGGAATAGAGAGATTTTCTGAATTTTCGGCATATCCGCTAATAAAGTTGGCAATTGCCACAAAGGTCTTACAATCAACGGAATGTTCCTCGCAAATCTCCTCGACGCTCTTCTCGCCGAAGCCCAACGATATGCCGAAACGATTGATTACCATCAGCAGCTGGCTGTTGTCCTTAATCAAACTTCGCATCGTATCTGTTGCGTGATATATTCCCATCTTTTTCATCTGGCGATTTTTCTATTTTGCGTCGCAAAATTACACACGTACGACGTAGTATGCAATACTCAAAAATAGCCAAATTAGGCAGTCGCAAGGTGACAAAATACCTAATTTTGAGTATTGTAGGCACATAAACACTCCGCAACTTTGCACCGTAAAACTATGCAAATATATATAAAACTCGTTTACTCACACTATCGTTTGTGGGTCAATTAGTTCTTTTTTTCGACCGGACGAGGCGAGTTTAACTTTTTAGGGAAGTAGTGCGACTGTTCGAGTTGTCGGTCCTTGGAGTTACCGGGGGAGAGACGATAGAAAACAACGCCGTGAGGTGCAACATCGGTCGAGATGGTATCACCCGGATAAACAAAGGTAACGACCTTTTGTCGCCAAACATCGCGTATCATAGCACCTTTCTCCCATAGTCCGAATTCACGAGGCTCTATCTCGATGGTTAGAGGCTCTTCGGAGATATTGAAGAGTGCAACGGCAAGATCGCCATTCTCCAAAATCTTGATATATACAGCGTGCTTATCATCGCGACGGAACGGCATAGCACGCATACCCAATGGGTCTTGAAGGATATCGTTTACCTCGAAATTGCAGAGTAGCGAGCGGGTGAATGGGTCGATTTTCGAGATGTCGCAACCAATAAGCATCGGCGAGGCGAGCATAGCCCACAAAGTGATGTGAGTATATTGCTCGTCGGGAGTCAGGTGTGAAAAGTGCTGTGTGAATTTCCAGCCGCCGACCAGACCTACAACAAGCATATCGGCATCGCCCCAATGGCCGGGACCGTGAAATGCAGCCCAACGCTCCTGTTGCTCAAAACCGATACCGTAGATGCTTGGCCAGGTGTCGCGGATATCTCCTGTGGTACGCCAGCATTGGGCTAGTTCTTTGATTGTATAGGCATCGGAGAACGGTGCGGTGTTCGAGATGCTGTAAACAATATCACGGCCACACTTCTTCAAAGCCTCCGACATCTCGCGCATAAAGTATATATCATTTGGCTTCCAATCGTATTTTAGGTAATCGACGCCCCATTCGGCCCACTGCTTGGCATCAACCTCGGCCCAAGAATATTCGCCGTGACGCCAATGGAGACGACGGACAAAGCGACGAGGGTCATCGGGCAGAGTCATACGCATATTCTCGTCGCACCACCCCTCCTCAATCCAGGCGTAGGTGCCCTCGGGGTTATCGGAGTGTGTACCTGCGTGACCGGCATAAGTACTTACCCACGGGCCGGAATAGACACCCAATTTGAGGCCCATATCGTGCAACTTATCGGCCAAAGCCTTCATATCGGGGAATTTGTTGTTTGGCTGTATGGCGTTATACTTGCCAC
>JAFVXS010000211.1 GCA_017501025.1 Alistipes sp. | reverse complement strand
GTTAAGGTTTGCTCAAACACTCTTCGTAGGCCTGCATCAATGCATCGCACATAGCCTCCCACGAGAAACGCTTTCGTTCCTCCTCGAAGTTGCTGCAAAAACGTTCCAAATTCCCATCAACATAGACACCCTCTATGGCAGATGCGACAGATGCAGCATCGGGTTCGCAAACAACGCCCACAACATCATCCTTCACAATCTCGGGGAGTCCGCCTACATTCGTAACAATCATAGGTAGCGAGAAGTTGTATGCTATCTGCGTCACACCACTCTGGGTTGCCGTGCGATATGGCAACACGAGCAGATCGGCTGCCGAAAAGTAGTAGCGGACATCTTCATCGGCAACAAAATGGTCGTGCAATACTACCCTGTCGCCCAATTCGTCGATAAGTTTATCGTAATGCTCTCTATCGTCGTAAAATTCGCCTGCAACAATCAGTCGCACATCGGGCAAATCGACCCTTTGCCACGCCTCCAACAAGATATCCAGACCCTTATATTGGCGAATTAAACCAAAGTAGAGTATATATCGTTTCGAGGAGTCTATTCCCAACTTTTCGCACGCTTCCATACGCGATACACGTTCGCCAAAGTTGGTAAACATCGGATGTGGCGAGAATATCGATGGAGCCTGCGTATAGCGACGTAACTCGCCATACACCTGCTCCGACATATGCACAAAAGCATCGACGGCACCAAGATAGTAGCGATTGAAAATATGGTCGGTAAGATGGTGCTCGTGAGGCTCAACATTATCGATTTGGCACACCACCTTTGTTGTGCCATTACGACGAGCAAGGCGGGCAATAGTACCAAAGCAGGGAGCCATAAACGGTGTCCAATACTTCATCAAGACCATATCGGGACGCTCTCGACAAATTCGCTGTCCGATGCGAATCCAATTAAAAGGGTTGCACGTATTGACACATCGTTCGATATACAAATCGTCGGGAGCCGGTGTATCCACTGTCTGTGTTTTGCCGGGAAATAGCAACGACGGATATTGCAACGAGAAGGTATAGATTTTCACCTCGTCGCCACGTCGTTGATACTCGCGTGCCATAGTCTCCATAATCGAAGCCAAACCTCCGCGATATGGGTGTGCAGGACCTAAAATTACGATTTTCATTCGTCGCTACATCTGATTTTGATGTAAAGATACGAAAAAATCGCAAAATAGAGCACGCTACTCCTCTTTTTTGCTCATCTTGGCGACATTTCGAGAGTGTGCCACCGACTGCAAGGCGAGATATTGAGCCCCATAGTCTATCATATTTTGGAGTTCCGTTCGGAAGATGTCGAGATGTTGCTCCTCCTCGGCCGACATATCCTGAAATATGCGGTGTGTTACGGCATCGTCCTCGCCGCTGCACAATCGAGAGTACTCATTGTAGGACTCTATGGTCGATTGTTCGAGCGAGCAACTAAACTCTAACGCCTCTCTGACGCCATTGATTTGAACACTCCTAAACGACGGATTCATATCGACCTTACCCTGCAAAAAGAGTATTCGCTCGGCTATATGCTCGATATGCTGCATCTCCTGAATGGAGATACGTCGCATAAGCGATGCAAGGTGTTCATAACCTGCATCCTCAAAAATCGTATGGAAATAGATATATTGGAGAGTTGTCGATATCTCCTTACCCAACGCATCGTTTAGGCGGTCGATGCTCCGCTGATACTTGTTTGTCTGCTCCATAATTCGAAAGATTTATGAAGCAATACGACAAAAGCAGTGCCAAAAATCCTACAACCACTCTATCGTAGCACGACACGCAGCCTTATCGTCATCAACATTAAAGACTTCGAAGTGCGACACGTTGTCCTGCTCTGCGTAACCTATGCGTAGCAATTGGTCGGCACGACACTCGTGTAGGAAGTGAACATCAAATCGCAACGATCTATCTTCACGCCAAACATCTATCGGCATAGAATCGACCATCATCGAGATATATCGCATAGTATTGACGTGACAGTTGAAGTCGATATCGCTATACGCAACACGACGCTCACGACAACCCGAATACTCGACAGGCAGCACCTTACGTGGAGCTTCGCAAGGCGATGGGGCATCGCACAAACGACCCTCCCACAGAGCACCGAAAGCCGTAATATCGGCTACGCGACGAGTCTCGACATTCAGCAGGCACCACTGCGATACAGCACGACCAATCACCGCACCTTCGCTATCGACCAACTCGAAATTACGGGTCGATATCAGTCGCGTATTCTCATTAACCCACGTACGCAGCACGACCTCTTCATACTGTGCAGGACGGCGGTCGAGTTCGATTGTCATACGCGACAAGACCCACGTCATACCATACTGTGGCAGCAAAACATCGATTCCGAAACCTTTGTTGTGGGCATCACTACCCGCTGCATCGAGCATAAAATTGCCAACGGCACAAAGTGTCGCACGGAGCGTATAATCGACATACTGCGGCTCTATCGTATGTTTAATCAGTGTCTTTTCTGCCATAATCATCTGTTTTTAACCCGACAAATATATAAAATTTTCCACTATTATGAAATTTTTACCCCTTTTACGACGTTATAAAGACATAATGAAACATAAATAGCGGGGGCTTGTTATATTTTAGCCATCCATCATTGCATATTTAGCGAAAAATTACTACTTTTGTGGGTTACAAGCGTGTTACGCAAACGCATTTGTGCAAAGTTATGTGACATAGTTTTGTAACGGAACATTATTTATTTATATATAATAAGTATATGGGAGTCATTATCAAATTGGCGAACGTTATGGCAAAACGCCGAATCTCGCTGACAGAGCTTGCAGAACGCATTGACATAACTCCTGCAAATCTCTCAAAGCTCAAAAATGGGCGGGCAAAAGCCATCCGTTTCTCGACTCTCGAAGCACTCTGTCACGAACTGCATTGCCAGCCGTCGGCAATTATTGTGGTATAATTATAAAAAGTTTGAAATTAAACTGAAAGGCTTGTTTATGATTAAAAAAAGTAAATATCATGCTTTTACTATTTTATCGGCTATTACACTTCTGATTGTCGTATGCCTTATGTGTAAACAGCGTACTGATACAGCATTCAG
>JAFVXS010000210.1 GCA_017501025.1 Alistipes sp. | reverse complement strand
TCAGGATATTATCTATTTTGCCGAGCCAAAACCAAAAAAATCGTTGTCGTCGGTCGATGAGATAGACCCCGAATTGAAACGCACGTTCGACAAACTTGGTATTCCGCTCGAAGAGCAGATGGCATTGGCGGGTGTTGCGGTCGATGCTGTTATGGACTCGGTGTCGGTAAAGACTACATTCCGCGAAACATTGGCAGAGAAGGGCATATTGTTCTGCTCCATATCCGAGGCGGTGCGTGAGTATCCCGACCTTGTTCGTCGCTATTTGGGCTCGGTTGTGCCTTATGCCGACAACTACTATGCAGCACTCAATTCGGCTGTCTTTTCGGATGGCTCGTTCTGCTATATTCCGAAGGGTGTGCGTTGTCCGATGGAGCTTTCGACCTATTTCCGAATCAATGCACAAGGTACGGGACAATTCGAGAGAACATTGATAGTTGCCGACGAAGCTTCGTATGTCAGCTATTTGGAGGGGTGTACCGCACCCCAGCGTGATGAGAATCAGTTGCACGCTGCGGTGGTCGAGATTGTCGTAGAGCGTGATGCCGAGGTTAAGTACTCGACCGTGCAGAATTGGTATCCGGGCGATAAGGGGGGTAAAGGCGGTATCTACAACTTCGTAACCAAACGAGGCCTGTGTCAGGCAAACGCCCGCTTGTCGTGGACGCAGGTCGAGACAGGCTCTGCCATAACTTGGAAATATCCGAGCTGTGTGTTGATGGGCGATAATTCGGTAGGCGAGTTCTACTCTGTGGCGATGACCAACAACTATCAGCAAGCTGATACGGGAACGAAGATGATACATATAGGTCGCAATACACGCTCGCGTATAGTATCGAAAGGTATATCGGCAGGTCGGAGTGAGAACTCATATCGAGGTCTGGTCAAGATTATGCCGAAGGCCGAGAATGCCCGCAACTATTCGCAATGCGATTCGTTGTTGATTGGCGACCGCTGCGGAGCCCATACTTTCCCGCAGGTCGATAGTCGCAATTCTACGGCGATACTCGAACACGAGGCTACAACATCGAAGATTTCCGAGGAGCAACTTCTCTATTGTCGTCAGCGAGGAATTTCGATGGAGGATGCCGTAGGCCTTATTGTGAATGGCTATGCAAAAGAGGTGCTTGCCAAACTTCCTATGGAGTTTGCTGTCGAAGCCCAAAAGTTATTATCAATCAGCCTCGAAGGCTCTGTTGGTTAGTGAATAGATTGAGTAAAAACAGAACAAGATATGCTGGAAATAAAGAATTTATGTGCATCGGTCGGTGATAAACCGATTTTGCGGGGAATCAACCTCTCGGTCAAAGCGGGAGAGGTCCACGCCATTATGGGACCAAATGGTTCGGGTAAAAGTACGTTGGCATCCGTATTGGCGGGCAATGAGAAGTTTACCGTTACGGATGGTTCGGTCGAGTTCTTGGGCGAGGATTTGTTGTCGCTTTCGATTGAGGAGCGTGCTCGCAAGGGCTTGTTTTTGGGATTTCAATACCCTGTTGAGATTGAGGGCGTTTCGATGGCTAACTTTATGAAGTTGGCTGTTGCCGAGCGTCGTCGTTCGCAGGGGTTGGAGATGCTCTCGCCAGCCGAATTTTTGAAGTATATGCGTGAGAAGGCAGCGGTTGTCGAGCTCGACTCGAAGTTGATGTCGCGTGCCGTAAATGCAGGTTTCTCGGGCGGAGAGAAGAAACGAAACGAGATTTTTCAGATGGCTATGTTGGACCCTGTATTGTCAATCTTGGACGAGACCGATTCGGGCTTGGATATCGATGCTCTACGTACGGTGGCAACGGGTGTTACAAAACTTCATCGTGACGATAATGCAACGGTTGTGATTACACACTATCAGCGTCTGTTGGACTATATTGTACCCGATGTGGTGCACGTTCTCTATCAGGGACGTATTATATATTCGGGCGATAAGTCGTTGGCTTTGAAGCTCGAACGTGAAGGTTACGATTGGCTTATTAACGACCATAAGGAGTAGATATGACTATCGAGGAGTTGATATCGACGGGCGAAATGAGTGCGATACGCCAACGCGAAATCCTTTTGAAGGATGATTCGTCGTTGCGACTGCTGCTCAACCCGCACAACGTAAAGTGTACGATTGCCGATAATAGTTCGGCTCGTATCGTTGTGGTATATACGAAACCTACGCAATCGGGTGCAGAGTTTATAGTCGGGCGTGGAGCGACACTATCGCTTGTAGAGCTATATCTCTCGAATGTGCTCTCTCAAACAGCAATTCGTCAGGAGACGGATAGCCGATTGAAGTTGGTAGAGGTCGTTTTGGAGGGTGCTTCTGCTGCTACAACGGTTGAGTTGTCGGGCGAACATATCGAGAGCGAGGTCGATGCTCTGTTTATGGCGATGGGTAGCGAGCATTGTTGCATAGATATCAATATGCGACACCTGAAACCTCAATGCAAGAGTCGTTCGCTTGTAAAGGGCGTTGCGACCGATAGGGCAACGGGCGAATTTCGAGGTATGGTCTATGTTGCACAGGATGCACAGCAGACCGATGCGGAACAGCAGTGCAAGAATATAGAGTTGGGACAGTCGCGAATCAATGCAATGCCGCAGTTGGAGATTTATGCCGACGATGTACGTTGTTCGCACGGTGCTACCATAGGTAAGAGTGACGAGGAGGCTCTGTTCTATATGCGTCAGCGTGGTTTGAGCGAGTCGGCAGCACGACGTCTGCAAGTCGAGGGCTTTATCAATGATATAATCGAGCGTTGCGATTTCGAGTCGATACGCACACTGATAGAGGCGGAGGTATCCAAACGTTTGGAGAGATTATAACGGAGCAGTTAGAATTATGTTCGATGTAAAGAGTATAAAGAGCGATTTCCCGATATTGTCGCAGCAGGTCTATGGGCGAGAGTTGCACTATTTGGATAGTGCTGCAACATCGCAAAAACCGCAATGCGTTATCGATGCAATAGAGAAGTTGTACGTCGAGAGCAACTCAAATGTTCATCGCGGAGTACACTATCTGGCGGAGGAGATGACTTCGCTCTATGAGGGGGCTCGTTCTGCGGTGCGTAAATATATCGGAGCCAAGTATGACGAGG
>JAFVXS010000209.1 GCA_017501025.1 Alistipes sp. | reverse complement strand
CGTGTATCGCCTTTTCGTTCGAGATAAACTCACTCGTATAGCGTGTAGGAAGTCGCAACGAATAGGCCTTTTTTGTTGCCGGTACGATATCCAACTTATATTGCGGATTCAAATCACGCAGCGTTTCAATCGGAATGTTGAGTGTTGAAGCCACTTGTCCAAGGTGCATCACACGATGTACCATTACCGTATCCGTAGCGATACAATCGGGGGTTGCTTTTGGCTCGATATTGTGCGCCTTGTGGTAGGTGTAGGCGTATGCTGCGGCGATATATTTCGGCACATATCCTCGGGTCTCTCGTGGCAGAAAATCGTATATATCCCAAAAAGTTTTGCAATTCTCGCCTGCACGAGCCAAGGCTCGATTTACGTTGCCCGGACCACAGTTGTAGGCGGCAATAGCAAGAGTCCAATCGCCGTATGTCTTATAGAGATGTGCGAGGAACTTGCAGGCTGCACGGGTTGATTTCAGAACATCGCAACGCTCATCGACCAATGAATTTATCTCCAATCCGAGATTTTTGCCCGTAGCAGGCATAAACTGCCACAAACCAACTGCTCCCATGCGAGAGGTTGCACGAATGGAGAGGTTTGATTCGATAATCGACAGATAGCGCAACTCCAATAGTAATCCCGCAGCATTTAGCTCCTCCTCTATAATCGGGAAATAGTATTTCGATAGTGCAAGAACGCTTGATAATGAACTCCAACGACCATTGAGATATTGATTGATGAAGTTGCGTACGATATAGTTGTAGGGTAGGTGTACGGGTGAAACCATATCCAGCAATCGCTGCTTATAGAGCGAATCGACAGGAGTGTTCTCTGTCGTGTCGTCATCGCCTGCGTATGTGTCGAAGAAAGATTTTTCGCTCTGCGCTTGGTGGAGTACAGTCCAAGCCTCTACAAGAGAGTCTATTTCGGCAGGAGAGTGCGCAAGGTGTAGAGTGTCAATGCGTGGTGCGGGCTTTGGCTCTACTTTTATGGTATCGGTGATAACCACTCGTATAGTGTCATATACGGGTATGACAACCGTTTGCGGCTCATTCCTTTTGCGTTTGGCTGCCAATGTTGTAGGTGATATGCACAGTGCAATAAGAACGAGCAGTAGTATAGTTCGTTTAAGCATAATCGTTTTTAGAATGTAAGACCAAGGCTCATGCCGAGCGTTGTACCTCCGCCGCTATATGGCGACATTCGGTTATACGAATATCCGACCACAGGGGATAGGCTGACGCTCAAATCCTTCGAGATGTCGTAATCTCGCAGATGGGCATCGACATGGGCATCGACAATCTGCAATATGTAGAGTCCTGCCGTAAGGATTATACACAAATCTCGGTTACGGCGGTAGCTATTACGAAGATTTTTGAGGAATGTAGCTGAGTATCGACCTCCAAATTCGTCTAATGAGCCATCTGGGTAGAGGTCAGGGTTAGCGTCATAGTCGGCTTTTAGACGATATGCCTTTTTGAATCGTTGGAAACCTCGGTTGTTCCAATCAATACAGTATATTGTGGTTGCAAATCCTCCGACAACGATAGGTACACGCCAATAACTCTGGTTGAATATCTGACCGGCACCCGGGCAAATCATTGCGAGAGTTGTAGCCTTGTTGATGCGGGAAACCTCGTTTGTGGAGTACTTCACACAAGCATCACCGATAAAGTAGAGATACGAAGCAATGGTCGATATCATAAACGCCTGCTTCATTGTGTTGTACTTTATCATTTCGCGTTGTAGCGAGTTTAATTCAGGCGTTCGCAACAGACTCTGGTCGGTTATGCGGTCAAACTCAGCCTTCAAAGGCTTATACTTGCTGTTGCTCCACAAGCACAATCCGAGCGATGCTCCAACCGTACCATAGAGTATCGGCAGTTTCCAATACTGCTTGTTGTAAATCTGTCCGAAACCCGGCATAATGGCCGATGCGATACAGACATTACGCAGCGACATCGAGTCGCTGATAAAAGGTGTACGATTCTCCTTTCGTTCAAGTCGCTTGCGCTGTCGCTCGGTCAGAGTATCTTTTGCCAATGAGTCGAGCATAAGGCTGTCACGCAATCTGATGCTGTCACGCACCATTTCGATACTGTCACGACCAAATATAGACCTACGCAACGAGTCGGGTAGTTGCTTGCGGATATTCTCTCGGATTTTTGTTAATGAGTCTGGGGCGATTTTTCGCAAGGTATCAACGAGTTTTGCTATTCGCACGGAGTCCATTTTTGCTCGCTCTACTGAGTCGGGGTAGTATGCCTGACCACTGCGGATTATCGTGCGCTCTCCCGTTCTTTGGCGAGCAAATGGGTTTATTTGAGCATCTGCCGAAAGAGATGTACAGACAAATAGTGCACAAAGCAATAGTGCTATTACTCTGCTTTTTGCGATTTGTCCGATATGTAACCCGCTAATTCTCAAAACGAAAACGACTTATAACTTGCTGAACTTTTGTACAAACTTCTCGATATCCTTGTCCGAAGCGAAGTCAATAATGATTTTACCTCCTCCGTTCTTACCTCGCTTGATGGATATATCCTGCGAGAAGAACTTTTCGAGATGCTCTACCAGCAGGCTGTACGACATAGGGTACTCCTCATCATTTACGGTTGATGCACTATTTGGTCGCTTTTCCGATGCAAGGCGTACCAAATCTTCGAGCTGGCGCACCGAAAGATTGCTCTTTACACATCGTTTGAGCAATGACAACTGCTT
>JAFVXS010000208.1 GCA_017501025.1 Alistipes sp. | reverse complement strand
GGCGATGCAAGTGTTGCCGTAAATGCACCTATCTTCCAGCAGTTCAACCCATTCTACGTTGTAGCCCTTACTCCTGTATCGTTGGCTATCTTCGGTGCCCTCGCAAAGCGTGGCAAAGAGCCTTCGGCACCTCGCAAGATTGCATACGGTATGTTGGTTGCTGCCGTTGGTTTTGCTGTTATGGCATTCGGTTCACAAGGTTTGCTTACGCCAGATGCACAGAAGGCTGCTATCGAGGCAGGTGCTAACGCACCGCTCGTTTCGGCAAATTGGTTGATTTCGACCTATTTGGTATTGACATTTGCAGAGTTGTTGCTCTCACCTATGGGTATTTCGTTCGTATCGAAGGTTGCTCCTCCAAAGTTCAAGGGTATGATGATGGGTGGCTGGTTTGTGGCTACCGCTATCGGTAATGCACTTGTGGCTGTTGGTGGCTTCCTCTGGGCAAACATCCCATTGACTATCGTTTGGTCGGTATTTATCGTATTGTGCTTGCTCTCTGCTTTGTTTACGTTTGTAATGATGAAGCGTTTGGAGAGTGCTACAAAATAAGGTAACCAAACTAATATTAAATTGTAATTAACCCAACTTGCCTATGATTATATAACAGCAAAAGGGACATAAGAGATAAATAAGCATTAGCTTTTATTCTGTGATTCTGAAACTTCGACACTTTCAATTATCACTCAACGGAATAAAGTTTGATGCTCACATCTTAATCGGTGTGGGCTTTATTCCATTATTTGAGTGATAGGTAGTCGAAGACCTCAGAATCAGATATAGCGAATTTAGTCCGCACTTTTTTATTCTCTGTTCCCAACGACCGAAAACTTTGTAAGGCGGACAAAAAATTACTTATATTCAAATTATTAAAATTGATGAAATTATGAAACGTTTTTTACTTTTGTTCGCATTGTGCATATTCTGCACAGGTTTGAGTGAAGCCCAAACCAAAAAGGTATTAGACCTACCAAAATACTCTTTTGGAGTTCGTGCCGGTTTCCTTACTCAAAATATACAGAGTGCTTACGAGTTAGTGGGTGGTAATGCTGATAATTTTATGGGATGCCACGTTGGTGGAACATTTGAGGTAGCAATGAATAGCACCAGAAGATGGTTTTTCCAAACAGGCGTAGATTTTCAATACCAAACATCAGAAGGTGCATACGGTAATAATCATCTTTTATTTATGGAGATTCCCGTAATGTTTGCACCTAAATTTTGCGTTGGAAAAAATGTAACACTATATCCTAGTTTTGGTCTTTCGTACACTGTTGGTTTGTGGGGTAAAGTTGCTAGCCAGTATGGAGATGTCGATGCATTCGATATTTTTTCCGATTTCCTATACAACATCGATCGCCACGGTGCAAATTTGAGACTTGGCGTAAACACAACCTTTAAGAATTTCTATCTGGGTGTCGGTGTTCGTTTACCAATTGGATTAAGACTTATGACTCCGGAATGGAGTTGCAATATCACATTGGGTTATAACTTCTAAATATAGTTTTTTACACCTAATAAATAAGCGAGAGGCTATCCGACAAGTTAAATATCGGATAGCCTCTTTTTGTAGAAGTTGTATAACAAGAGGGATTTCAAGGCTTGCGATGCCTGAAAAAGCGGAGTTTACCGAGCGTAAATGAGCATTTTGAAGGCGAGCGTAACGTAGAAATCACCTTGTTAGGCGGCTTCTATAACCTACTACTTTGTCGCCACAACAAACAAATCAAAACACCCATCAGCATAAGGGCGGACAGCGTAATCGTCCATCGTTATAGAGGAGGTCAATTTCTGATTCTTTTTAAGTAAGCGACGACGATTCAGACGATTCATCACATCGTATGGCACCTGCAACATCCATCGTGGCAGTCGGTGCTGCAAATCCAAAATATCAAACCGCATAATACGTTGCACACTATCGCGATTTTTGGCGTAATATTGCATAACCTTATCGTTGCCAAAGAGTCCGAACATCTCAATTTTAGAGAACGAGCAACTCAACAGATTGTAGAGTGCATCGGCGTTGTACTCCCGAACGTGCCACGGATTGCGAGTCAATGACATAGGTGCATTGGGCGTTGTAAGGATAAACTGTCCGCCCGGTTTCAGTACGCGTGCAACCTCTCCGACAAAATCGACATCCTCTTCGATATGCTCGATAACCTGAAACGACACAACATTATCAAACATCGCATTATCGAAATCGAGCGGTGGCACCTTCATTGTCACATACTCGACATTGGCTATGCTTTTCAGACTCTCGCTACGATATTTGTCTATTGTAACAAATCGCTCGGCACTCGGAGCAAGTACCTCAACACCATAACCCATTCCTGTTCCAACCTCCAAAACATCGCCTTCGATGAGCGATGCAGCGTGGTGGTACGCCAACAACGAGCGTTGAAATACAAAATTATCCGATGCCTCAACCGACACACGTTCGGCACTCTGCAACTTTGCCATAACCCTGATTACTCTTTCGATTTGATATGAATACCTTTCGTGTCGGCAACTACTCGTCCGCTGCTCATCAACACGCCCAACGAGCGTTTGAACATCTTTTTGCTCATCTGCAACGCCGCAGATATCTCCTCGGGAGCACTCGCATCATTAAGCGGCAAAGTACCACCCGCTGCAACGATTGCTTCATATAGAACTTCGGCAGAATCCTTAACCTGCGTATAACCCGAACGTTGCAGAGCAAGGTCTATGCGACGCTCATCCGTAACTCTGGTAATATAGGCACGGCAGCGTTCGCCCAACGACAACGGACGGAAAATCTGGTTTTTATACAACATTCCCCAATGGCGATTCTCGACAATTACACGATAGCCGATTTCGCTCTCCGAAACAACCAATATATCGACCTCCTGTCGAGGTGCGACGGTCACAATATCATCGTTATTGACATAGGTGCGAAGTTTATTCGTGGCAACGCAACGTCCCGTAACCTCATCGATATACATATACACCGGATAACTGCGTCCAATTACAATGCCACCCATCTGATTGCGGTTAGGCATAAACAGATCCTTACCCGCTACACCCCAATTGAGAAATGCTCCGTGGATATTTTTATCGACAACCTTCAAATACGCCACCTTATTGGCTGTAATCAGCGGGCGATCGGTCGTTGCAACAATTCTATCCTCCGAGT
>JAFVXS010000207.1 GCA_017501025.1 Alistipes sp. | reverse complement strand
CAAATCAACAGTGTACTCTTTCCAATCGGTGTGGGTCTGATTTGTATCAAAAGCAATTACTTGCGAGTCGATAACCTTGCCACCCGATACTTTGTAGTTGTTTACAGCATCTGTGTTGCTGAAATTTGTAATAGACGTTCCATCCATTGCGACAACCTTGATTTCGCGATGGTCGGTTTGTAGAGGGTTTTTGGATGTGCCGTAAGGTGCTGCACGGAATGTAACACGCACTGTTGCTTTGCCCGGAAGAGCCGAAAGAACAGGCGAGTAGAGCATAGCGTCGAAATAGCTGCTGACGCCGATTTTAAGGTAACCCGATTGGATACCGACACAGTCCGCTTTTTCAGTACTTGCACTTGACCAGCCCCAACCGAGGAATCCACACGACTCTGCACACTGTTCCCACGACGAGAAGAGTCCGGCTCCGCTTGATGTTGGTGAGTTACCGTTCAACTTGCGGCTTTGGTAGTTCGAGCCACAAGTAGCGACACCCTTAACAAATGGTTGGGTTGTAGCAGTACTGTGACCACCCAAATAGTAACCCGACGAGTTGGCTGCTATATCGCTGAAACCCGAAATCAGGCCAAAGTTCTGGAAGATAAGCAGATCACCAGCCTTTGCTGTGCCTGCCTCGGTAACAATAGCCGATGCATCGGCAGCCGCAGGCTCGGTCTTAACCTCCAATGGCGAACCCATCTGTTTGCCGTCGGTGGTGTTCTTAATCAACACATAGTATGTGGTGTCAGGCGTAAGACCATTGAATGTGAAACGAGGTACTCGACCATCTGCCTGGTCGGTGTAGAGGGCGTTACCACTCTGGTCAACCTTGATGTTTTTGATAACCTGAACTGCTTGTGTGCAAGCTGCATCCGAATAGATACCTGCCTCCCAAACCTTTGTGATATCGGTTGAGAAGTTCAAAGTTGTGGATACGCTATTGATGTTGGAAACGCTCAAATATGGAATATTTGCATTGGTAATAGTCCAACCCACAGCGATAGTGGTATCGGTTGCACGAACCAACGCAGCCGAAACACCGTCGATAGACTTAACGATGATTTGGATATCATCAACCATAAAGCGGTTTGCGGTATTCTCCTCCGGACGGTTGGCACCGATTGCGATACGTGAGGTCTTTGTTGCACCTGCAAATGTCACCTCGTACTCTTTCCACGATGTTTGGTTGCCTTCCAACCATATAGGTTCACTTTTTACGATGGTGTAACCCGTAAGTTTGTTGTATGGCTTCGATGTTGCCACCGTACCACCATTCAACAGACGAACGGCGATGTCGGACTCTGCCAAATCTTGTGTCTCGCCGCCATAAGGGCAAGCCTTGAATTTGACGGTGATAGTTGCGGTGTTGTTGCCAAGAGCCGTAAGTGCAGGGGTTACAACAGTTGCACGGCTATCGCCTGTGCCAATCTTCAAATAACCTGCACGCGAGATAATCTTGCCGTCTGTGCCACTATCGTCATACCACGACCAATTGTTCAAACCCATATTGCTGATTTGTTCGTGGAGAGTGTTGAAGAGACCCATCTCGGTACCTGCATTACAAACGTAGAACTCGCTATAACGACCATTTGCATCAGGAGTTTGTGCTCCCGAAGGCTTCGAAGCGGCAACAGTTGTATATGTGTTACGTACATAGCTCGAATAACCAGGGCTGCGGGTAGTGATATCGCCACCCATTACGCAGTTTGCAAAGTTCTGGTAGAGGATGGTGTTGCCCGCCTGTGCATTCGAAGTAGTAACGCTGCCCGTGTAAGACTTTGGCAGAGTTGCAACCTCGCGAACACGCGATGTTACGCCGTCGGCCGTAACTTTGAAGTAGTACTTCGTATTCGGTGTAAGACCCGAGAATGTAAATCGCTGTGGATAGGTCAGGTCGTTAAAGAGGCTACCGGCAGAACCTGTTGCCGAGCTGTACCACTTGTTGCCGATAATCGACCAGCTGATAACGAGGTTGCTGCACGCAGCATCGCTATATAACGAAACGGTATAGTTCTTCTGCTTCTCGGTAGAGTAGTTGTGAGTACCCTCCTCCGGATAGATTTGGTTGAGGTATGGAGCGTTTGTTGCCAAAGTTGTCCAAGCAACACCGATAGTCGAGTCGGTACAACGCAACATAGCTGTATAGATACCGCTCTCATCAACATTCATAGTGAGTTCAGGTGTTACGAGGAGTTGGTTTGCTGCTACGGTGATACCCGAGCTCTTCAACGTTTGGTCCATAACACCCTCGTCGCAGATGAGTGAGATGTTCAAACCTCGCGAGTATGTCTGTGCAGGGACTGCAACATAGAATGTAGCACCTGCATCGGTTACGGCATAACCCTGCTGCGAACTCTCATCCTCCGAACCTGTGGTCTGGATGCAGTTCATCGAAGCGTAGTAGGTTGCATCGTCGTTATCGAAAACAATCGAACTGTCGCCCGAACCATTTGCAGAGATGGTTGCCTTGCCCCACATATGCTCCAAGTTGCGACCCGTAATGCAGATCGAACGGAGGTGGTAGATTTTGTCTGCCGGAGCCTTTATCTTCAACTTGATGGTTGCAAGAGGGTTCTTGAACAAGAACATCTCGTTGTTGGAGTCCCAACGGCCAATCAACAATGGATAGTAGAAGTCGGTCTCGCTCTGCAACTTCTGGTCAGGCAGGTCGATTTTGAATTTACGGGCGTTTGCCTGGCCATTTGCAAAATCAACAGGCTCGGCATTGGCAATCTGTGGGTAGATTGCGTACTGCTCGCCACCCTCCTTGTAGATAAATGTGTCATCGACGTTGTCGTTCGAGTTGCTCTGACACATAAATGTAATCTTCTTACGGTCTTCCGACAACGAGTTTTCGGGAGCGATAGCATTTACCAATACAGGAGCCTTGTCGCTCGAATCGAAACGTACAACCGACACGTTGTCGCTGTTGTTCCAAATCGAAGTATGGCTCTCGTCGATACCTGCACGCGAGCCTTCGGTATTGGTAAGCTCGTTTGCTGCGTCGAATGAGTAGAGGCGACCCTCTCCTACCGATGGTTCCACCGTAGGGACATAAATCTCCTCCTCGTAATGCGAACAAGATGCTGCCAACAACGTTAGACAGCAAATCACAAATGCGTAAAGATTTTTCATAGTAATAGTTTTAGTTGTTTACGTTTTACGAGGTTTACCACGATTCGAGTTCTACAACATCGGGGTCAGCAATGGACTTGCTGCCACCATTGTCAGCCTGAATAAAGCCGACTGTGCCTTGAAATCCGCACTCTACGGCGTGACAGTACGTCGTAAGGCGTGGTGAGGTGTATGTAACCTCGTTGTGTGATTTTGACATAGTTTTTAGTTTTTTTAGGTTTTAATATTTTGTTTGCTTCTTTTCGTAAAAGTACATTCTGGACAAAGATAACAATTATTTTTTATAAATAAAAAATCTCGGAAACTTTTCGGCGGAAATGTAAGGGATTGTGGCTTTTTATCGGCTGTGTCGGTAGGATTAATTGCCGATAAGGGCACAAAAAAAGAGAGAAACTTTCGTCTCTCTCCTTGTACCCAGAGCCGGGGTCGAACCGGCACAGGGGTGAACCTACTGGTGTTTG
>JAFVXS010000206.1 GCA_017501025.1 Alistipes sp. | reverse complement strand
CCGACAACCGATGTCCAGCAGTTATGTCCGGCTATGCGTGAGCCTCGTCGCGACATTGCATACAGCACACGTGTAACACCCTCGCTGATATTATCTTTGACGATATATTTTACGAATAGCGTTGCTAAAATAATACCTATAACGGGGTATATGAGGTAGAGTATATGGAAGGTGTCGGTGTCGAACCAATTTACAAGGCAACTCTTTATGAGGTGCAACAGCAACTCGAAGAGATAGGTGCCTAATCCCGCCAACAAGCCTACAACGACAGCCAATATGGCGAGCATTTGACGCTCGCTTAATCGTTTTGTGAGGCTGTTAAACCAGTGAAAAATCCGCTCTCTTGCGGCTGGTTTTATGTAATTTGATTCGTTAATCACTTTCTGCTATTGATTTGCAGCCTTATATCGAGCCGCTTGTTCGCTAATCAATTCGCGGTCTTCGAAGTAGTTGATACGCATCGCACCACGCACCTCGTTCAATGTTTGAGCTGCTGTACGACGAGCCTCCAAAGAGCCCTCCTCCAAGATGCGATATACCTCCTCGATATTGTTCTCCCAATATGCACGACGCTCGCGAATCGGAGCAAGCATCTCGTTGAGAATGGCAATAAGCAACTTTTTGCACTTTACATCGCCAAGACCACCACGACGATAGTGTGCCTTCATCTCGTCCAGATTTTTGTAATCGGGCAGATACTTCTCGAAGTGCTCATCACGGCAGAATGCATCGAGATATGTGAATACGGCATTGCCTTCAACCTTTCCAGGGTCCTCGATACGAAGGTGGTCAGGGTCGGTGTACATCGACATAACCTTCTGTTTAACATCCTTTTCGCTATCGGACAAATAGATGCAGTTGCCGAGCGATTTACTCATCTTTGCTTTGCCATCTGTTCCCGGCAGACGCATACAGGCACTATTGTCGGGCAACATAATTTCGGGTACAACCAAAACTTCGCCGTATGTGGTGTTGAATTTGTGTACGATTTCGCGAGTCTGCTCAATCATTGGTTCTTGGTCTTCGCCCACAGGTACGGTTGTGGCTTTGAAAGCGGTAATATCTGCGGCTTGCGAAATAGGGTATGTAAAGAATCCGACAGGGATACCCTTCTTTTGGGTAGTA
Organism: Alistipes sp.; assembly: GCA_017501025.1. Lineage (GTDB taxonomy): Bacteria > Bacteroidota > Bacteroidia > Bacteroidales > Rikenellaceae > Alistipes. The sequence continues at coordinate 3,481 of JAFVXS010000206.1, read as the reverse complement.
TCGCCCTCGATGGCCTCTTCGGCAAAGTCGCGGAGTTTAATTTCAGCCTTTACGGTAGGGTTGCGTTGCAGACGCTGCACCGTGACAAGATTCATATAGTAGAAAGCCAACTCGCACAACTCTGCAACTTGCGATTGGATAAAGATGGTCGAACGCTTTGGGTCGATGCCACAAGAGAGGTAGTCCAATGCCACCTCGATAATGTTTTGACGTACCTTCTCGGGATTGTCAGCATTGTCTGTAAGTGCCTGTGCATCAGCAATCATAATAAAAATTTTGTCGAACTCCTCCGACTTCTGCAACTGCACGCGGCGACTCAACGAACCGACAAAGTGTCCCAAATGCAAGCGACCTGTTGGACGGTCACCCGTCAAAATAATTTTACCCATATCTCAAATAAATATTAACAGTTTCTAAATCATCTACAAAAATATGACAAATATTGCATTACAGCGAATAAGAGTTGTTTGTATAGTTTTTTTTTATAACTTTGCACAAATAATAAATAATACTATGACCATAATCCAACTTGAATATCTGCTTGCAGTTGCAAATTTCGGTAGTTTTTCGGTGGCGGCAGACCACTGCTTTGTCACACAGCCATCGTTGAGTATGCAGATTAAGGCACTCGAATCGGAGTTGGGAGTAATGTTGTTGGACCGTACCAAAAAACCTGTAATTCCGACCGAAGCCGGCGAAGTGGTACTTGCACAAGCTCGCGAAACACTGAAAGAGTATAACTATATCAAAGAGGTTGTTTCGCAATTTAAGGGCGAAATAGCAGGTAAGATTCGTATGGGCGTAATCCCTACAATCGCACCCTATCTGCTCCATAAATTTATTCCTGAATTTGTATCGCGTTATCCGAGGGTTGAGTTGGAGGTGCGCGAGATGAAGACCGAGAACATCATCAGCGAGTTAAACCGTGACTGCATAGATGTTGCAATCGTAGCAGGAGGTACTTGTGGTGAGAGTATCACCGAGTATGAACTCTTCGATGACAGATTCTACGCCTATGTCTCGCCTCAAAACTCGTTATACAACAAGAGCAATATCCAGATAAGCGATATCGATATGCGAGATTTGGTACTGTTGAATGCGGGTAACTGTATGCGTGACCAGGTGTTGGAGCTATGTCAGGCACATACATCGCACCCTTCGCGTTATTCGTTCGAGTCGGGTTCGCTCGATACACTTATGCGAATTGTCGATTGCACCTCGTGTTTGACCATTATTCCGGAGATGGCGTTGGAGTATATTCCGAAGTCGCGTAGCCGTCAGGTCAAGACTCTGTTTAAGGGTGCTTCATCACGAAAAATCGCATTGGCTGTACGTCGCACATACGTCAAACACTCGATTGTTGATGCCCTGCACTCTACAATCAAAGAGTGTATAAAGTAAGCACTCTGCAATATACACAACAAAAGGAGGGCGGCTTCGAATTTGTCGAAAAGCCGCCCTCCGTAATTTGCGTGCAGACTACTTTAATATCTTGAAAATCATCTTCTTGATATGACCCGTGCCGAGCATTGGTGCGTGTGCATCTTCGGGCATAAGAAGCGAGAATTGACCTTCACGCATTGTGTAGAAGGTTTGAGGCTCGTCTGTATAGAAACCTACATCTTTTGTGGTGTCAAATTCACCCTTTGCTTTTTTGCAATCTTTGCGTTCCGACCAACCAAACTCCTCTTTGGTTGCTCCGCCGACAATTACCTGAATGTCGATATATTTGTCGTGTACCTCCAACAGAGCCTCGTAGCGAGGTTTCAAATCGAGCTCCATAACATTTACAAACAACTCGTCGCCAAGAATGTCGTGACGACCCGGGGTGATGGTCTTTACGTTGCATTGAGCCAAAAAGTCGAATGCAGCTTTGATGCGTGGGTTGAGCGAGTAGTACAACTCGGCATTTTTAATTGAGTCCAGAATCATAATATTTTCTCCTATTTTTTAAGTTTCAAACGTGTTACTATCGGGAAGTGATCCGAATGGTCGAAATCCCGCAAAACATCACACGTCACTACGTCGAAGTTATCCGATACGTAGATATAGTCGATGCAGAGCAGTCGGAAAAAGCCGTTGAACGTATAGATGTATCCCAATCCCGCCTCCTCGAAGCAGTTTCGATAGTTGTTGTCAAATTTTGACAGCGTATATGAAAGAGGCACATCGTTGAAGTCGCCACATATAATTGTCGGACGTTTGGGACTCTCTTCGAGAAATTTCATAACTGTCTCAACCTGTTTGCGACGTTTGATATTGTTCTCTTGAAGTCGATTTATGATGTCCGCAAATTTCGTAGTGCGAGCTGTGTCGAGAATGTACTCGTGTGACTGAATAAACTGTGTATCCTGCTCCCGCAGGGTGGTCGATTGCAGATGCAGATTTATAACACGAACGGTATCGTATTTAATCAACAAATCAGCCCAAATAGCGTTGTAGCGAGGTAGAGAGTCGATTTTTCCCTGCTTTAAGATACGGTGTTTGGTCAAAATCTCATTCGAAAAACTATTCTCGCCATTGAATGTGCTATTGTAGTTTTTCAATCGTTGCCAACGAGGAGAAGAGTCCGATAAAAACTCTTGCAGACAGATAATATCCGCCCTCGTTGCGGCAACCGAATCGACCAAGGCATCGTTGTCGCCATTAGCAACATTGTAGGATAAAACCTTGATGTAGTTACGCTCGCGATACTGAATATTTCCCGATTTTTTGAATTGCAGTCCATAATACTTATCAATCGAGAAGAGAGAAATCACTACAAATATGGCAACTATGGCAACCATCGACAATCGCCAACGTATCACCCAATAGAACATCTCGATTATGGCGGCTCCGAAGAGTAGTGGTGCTGCCAATACTATGGTGCTTAAACGCCCCATAGTTTCGGGGTCGATATGTTGTGTAATAAGCGAAATGAGCAATCCGATGCAGGTGAGCAGGGTAGTGATAGCCACAATCGCATCGACAACGAAGAGCAGCACAACGTGCCATACGTTGCGTCTCTTTTTTTGTCGTTTCGACAGATTGTCTATATATATCTGTTGCATCGTTGCTCTCGGATGTTAAAAGAATATGATGCGTTTGTTTCTCCAATGGTATAGCAGAGCCCATCCCCACAACATTCCGCCCACGTGAGCAAAGTGTGCAATGCCGCTACTGATGCCACTCCAACCCTGGAACAACTCTAATAATATATATATGGTAACAAACCATTTTGCTTTGATAGGGAACGGAATAGGAATTATAAATACCATCTCGTTCGGGTGCATAACTCCGAATGCCATCAACAGACCCATCACAGCACCCGATGCACCAATCATCGTAAAGTAGGTCTCGCTTGCAGCCCACGCTACTGCCATTTGGAATAGTGCAGCACCGACGCCGCAAACCAGATAGTAGGTCAGGAAACGACGCGAGCCGAGTTCATACTCTAATCTTCGTCCGAACATCCATAGTGCGAACATATTGAAGAACAGAT
>JAFVXS010000205.1 GCA_017501025.1 Alistipes sp. | reverse complement strand
TTATAAAGTTATCCAACAGCGAACCATCGATATTATCGACGCTGTATTCACCCGTCGGTCTCATCCCTAATTCAATTTTTCCGCCACTGCGACCCAATGCCAAACCGCAACATAGTACAGTGATGCGACAGTCGATAGGGATGTCGTTGTAGATGCTATGGCGGTCGATGGCAATCTCGATACCGCCACTATTATCCTCTATAACAATGCTTTTGTAATACTCGCCAAGCCAATCATTTGCCGTAACTCGTCCGCTGATTACGATATCTTCGTCAATGTAGTGCGAGGTCGAGCGGCATAGCGATTTAAGATAGGCTATCGATACACTGTTTTGCGGGTTGTCATACTCCAATTTTGAAGATGTGCAACCCACGAGAATAAGCAGACAACAGAGTAGCGCAAATATGTTAATTCGATGTGATATCATCTGCTCTTCTTGGGGTAATTACAAACTGTTTGCCTACATTATAACCAACTGATGAGTAGGATAGTATGCCCGTAATAGAAAGTATTTGTTTAGGTAGTTTTATATCTGCAAAATCGGCATACTCACTGATATTGAGATATAGATACTTGCCCTCTCCGTCACTATATCTGTGATAACCTGCTGCGGTTGTTGTATCTTCCGCATCGAGCGGTGTATGTTGCAACGATGATAGTGTGACGAGTCGTCCGCATAGGCTTGCACTCAACTGACTTGCATTGATTTGTGTACCTGATATAGTTTGCACGTCGCTATCTCGAATAATATAGCGGTCGGCAACAGCACTTGTGTAGAAGTAGTCGATTTTGTGGGTTGAATAGGACTCGCTTGGCAAACCTATTTGCAGAGTTTCGTTATCAATGTATGTTGCACATCCGTTGAGTTTGAGTGCAATTGTGCAGCCGGGCGGATATACGGCACAAAGGTCGTAGAACCCTATGAATATCTCGGCGGCAGCGGTTTGGTCCTCAATGTAGAGTGTGCGATAGAAGTTACCTTCGCTATCGTCCGATGTTACGGTGCCTTTGATTATGATATCTTTGGTGTGCAAGACAGCTCTGTTGCGACTCGATAGTGTTCGTAGTTGTGCGATAGTGGTGTTTGGGGTAGTGATGCTATCACTCTGCGATGGGAGTTCGTGTGAGTCATAACATCCCGCTAATGCAAATAGCAGAGCAATTATCGCTATATTTTTAATCTGTTGCAGCATATTGACATCCTATTGCGTATGCAAAGTTAAATTATTTGGTCGAATAAAAAAATTGTTGGCTATAAATGGATATATACCTTTGTTTATAAATAGCAAATTATTATCTTTGCGGTTATGTTACGCAGGGTATTATATCGCATATTTGTATTGGCATTTATCGCATTTGTAGCCTCTCCTATTGCAGCACAAGTCGAGACGGATGACTCTCTGCGGTGCCGTATTGGCAGGGTTTTGACCGAAATAGCACAGCGTCAAATAAAGATATGCCCGATTGAGGTAACATCGTTCAAGGAGAAATCGGGAAAACTTTCGATATATACCTCTTTGCCAATGACCTACTATCCTGTTCGCGAGGAGAATCTGGCAATGATTTACGACTCGGTACGTTCGATTTTGCCGCCACACTACAAAAAGTGTAAGATTGAGATTATATCGGACGAGAAAAAATCTCTGAAAGAGTATATCCCTCTCTATTATCGTTCAACAAGACGTGGCGTGAAACCTTATGTGAATGATTTTGACGGCACTCCGCTTGTGCAACACCTTCGTCCGTATCAAATCGATAAGGGTTTGCGTGGCCGACATATCGCTATATGGCAGAGTCACGGACGTTTTTTTGATGCAGCCATAAACGATTGGAGATGGCAACGACCACTGCTTTGGCAAACGGTTGAAGACCTCTTTACGCAAAGTTATGTTCTGCCATATCTTGTACCGATGCTCGAAAATGCTGCGGCTAATGTATTATTGCCTCGCGAGCGTGATTTTCAGACCGTAGAGATTATTGTGGATAATGACAAATCTTGCGATACGACCATTGCTACCTCCTATGAGGAGGGGCTGGGTAGTAAGGCGTGGAGAAGTCTGAATATCGGTTTTGCACACAAACAAAAGGTCTATTTCACGGGCGAAAATCCGTTCCGACACGGCACCTCACGTTATGCAGAGTGTGTGACGGATAGTCGTAATACAAGCGTAGCTCAATGGTCGGCCGAGATACCTTGCGATGGCGACTATGCCGTATATGTATCATATCGCACAATGGATAAGAGTGCAGACGATGCACTATATACAATCAACCACGCAGGAGGAGCATCGCAGGTAAAGGTCAATCAGAAGATGGGTGGCGGAACGTGGATATATTTGGGAACTTATCGCTTCTCGGCAGGCGATAAACGACCTTTGGTAAAGTTGTCAAACCTATCATCAAAGGCTGGTCGGGTAGTGAGTGCTGATGCTGTGAAAATCGGTGGCGGATATGGTAATATCGCCAGAGTCATTGTCGATACGGTCGGCAACGCCGATACTATGCCTCTTACAAGTCGTCTGCCTCGAACTTGTGAGGCAGCACGATATTGGTTGCAGTGGGCAGGTTTCGATACGTTGGTCTATAACCCTACAAAAGAGCCTGTAAGCGACTATAAGGATGATTATATGTCGAGAGGTTTGTGGGTAAACAGATTGATGGGTGGCTCGAAACGTCTGTCAAAGGAGGAGGGACTGAATATCCCGATAGATTTGGCGTTTGCTTTTCACAGCGATGCAGGTGTTACGGATAGCGACTCTACAACGGTGGGTACGCTTGGAATATACTACACAAAGTATAAAAAACAGCGATTTACGGGGGGCGTATCGCGTTATCGTTCTCGTGATTTGACCGATATGGTTATGTCGCAAATACACAACGATATTGCCACTACATATCATTCGGAGTGGCGTCGTCGCGGAATGTGGAATCGCTCCTATTACGAGGCTCGCGTTCCGGAGGCTCCTACAATGTTGTTGGAGTTGTTGTCGCATCAGAATTTTGGAGATATGCGATTGGGTCATAACCCTAACTTCAAATTTACGGTTTGTCGTGCTATCTATAAGGCAATATTGCGATATCTGTCGGCACAATATGATACAGAGTATTGTGTTCAACCGCTGCCTGTAAGCAATTTGCCATTACAGCAGTTGATGAAAACTCTGTCGAACTCTCGTGGCATCCGACGGTCGATTCATTGGAGCCTACGGCTGTTGCACGACGATATATCGTTCGTCGCAGAGTGGGAAATGGTGGTTTTGATGAAGGCGTTGTGGTGGAACGAACGAGTGTAGTCTTGAAACAAGACCCCGATAAGATATACTCCTATCGCATCTCGGCATTGAATGATGGTGGCGAGAGGTTTCCGAGTGAAACGCTCTCGGCGTGCTTTGTCAGCAATGCCAAGGGTCGGGCGATGGTTATAAACGGTTTCGATAGATTGGATGCTCCTGCCATAGCTTCGGATGGCTTCCATAACGAGTTTGATAGCGGAGTTGCCTACCTCCAAGATTTTGCCTATACGGGACAACAACGAGTATTCGATGCGGGTCGTCGTCGCGAGAAGGAGCTGCTCCGTAGCTTTGGTGCATCAGGCGAGGAGCAGATAGGCTCGGTCGTTGGCGGTAATAGTTTTGATTACGCATATATGCACGGAGAGAGCCTTGTGGCGAATGGCTATTCGTTTGTTTCGAGTAGCCGTGCTGCGATTGAGAGTGGCGAAATTGCCCTGCGTGGTTACGATATTGTAGATTTGATTTTGGGCAAGCAACGTCGTACCCGAATAAGCAATGCAGCACCTCGATATGCCTGCTTCCCGATAGCAATGCAACAACGATTGAAGAGTTATCTTGCTGCGGGTGGCAGACTCTTTGTGTCGGGAGCATACGTTGGCTATGACCTATTTGAGGATAGTGCTGCAACGGATGCAGATAGCCAATTTGCCCGTGAAGTTTTGCACTTTGATTACCTCGATTTCAATGCATCGCGTTCGCCGATAATAACATCAAAGAGCCGTTTGAAAAGAGCTTTTGAGAGTGCCGATTATACGATTTGTCGTCAATATCGCCCCGATTTTTATGCCGTAAATTCCACCGATGCACTAAAACCGACGAAAGACTCTTCGGCCTTGTTGTTCTATGCCGACACAGGCTTGACAGCTGCTATTGGCTACGCAGGGTATGGTAGTACAGTGGTTTTCGGCTTTCCGTTCGAGTCGGTAATAAAACGTGAAGAACGAGACGCCTTGATGTCTGATATTTTGAAATACCTAAAACCTAATACAAAATAGTATGAAAAGAGCCATTTTAACATCCATTTTTGCACTGCTTGCAATTGCTGTAACAACAGCACAAAAAGCAGAATTTGCAATAGTTCCTCGTCCATTGGAGGTGGTTGCTGCCGATGGAAATTACCAACTGACCCAAAAGTCGGTAATAAATTATGATGATACGCAACTCGACTTTGTGGCACGTCTGTTCGCCGAAAAGGTTGATAAGTCGGTGGGTATCGTGCTGCCTGTGAAGAATAAGTTGTCGAAGTCGAGCGGTATTTCGCTTATGATTGATGCAACTAAATTTGCAGATGAGGAGTATTCGCTAACTATCGGAAAACGTCGTATAGCCATTGTCGGTGGCTCTCCAAAGGCGGTTTTGTATGGCTTGCAGAGCCTTCGTCAGTTAATCGTTGCAGCCCCTGCAACACCAAAGGGTATTATGCTCGATGCAGTTGCAATTCACGACAAGCCAACATTAGCATATCGAGGCTCGATGTTGGATGTTTGCCGCCACATCTTTACGGTTGAGCAGGTAAAAACATTTATCGATATGTTATCGTTGCACAAAATCAACTATTTCCATTGGCATTTGACCGAAGATCAGGGTTGGCGTATCGAGATTAAACGTTATCCGGAGCTTACTCGTATTGGTTCGATGCGTGACGAGACAGCAATTGGTAAATATCATATTACAAAACGTAAGGATGGAGCCCCTTATGGAGGTTATTTCACACAAGAGCAGGTACGCGATATCGTGAAGTATGCGAGCGACCGCTATATTACCGTCATTCCTGAAATCGAGATGCCCGGTCACGCAGTTGCAGCACTTGCATCCTATCCATATTTAGGTTGTACGGGTGGCCCATATAAAGTTCGTACTATATGGGGTATCAGCAAAGAGGTGTTCTGTGCCGGCAAGGAGAGTACATTCGAGTTTTTGGAGAATGTCCTTGCAGAGGTTATCGAGCTCTTCCCTTCTAAATATATTCACATCGGAGGCGATGAGTGTCCTAAAAATGCTTGGAAGGTTTGTGAAGCGTGCCAAAAACGTATTGCAGATGAGGGTCTCGCGGATGAACATCAGTTGCAAAGTTACTTTATGGAGCGTATCGAGAAGTGGTTGAATAAGCACGGCCGTCACGCTATCGGATGGGATGAAATTTTGAAAGGCGGTATCTCGAAAACCACAACGATTATGGCGTGGAATAGTACAAAGATTGGTGCTACGGCTGCAAAATTGGGGAATAATGTAATTATGTCGCCAAAGTTCTACTGCTATATCGACTACTACCAAACAATGGAGCCGGAGAAGAATAACGAGCCATTGGCAAATGGTCGCAAGCGTCAGTTGCCTGTCAGCAAAGTTTACTCGTTGAATCCTTTTGAGGGTTTGACTGCCGAGGAGAGTAAAGCTGTAATAGGTGTGCAGGCAAATCTCTGGACCGAGTATATTCCGACATTCGGACACGCTCAATATATGGCATTGCCACGTTTGGCAGCATTGAGTGAGGTGGGATGGTCGCACCCTCGCAAAGATTATGCAGATTTCGCAAAGCGTATGGAGACGATGCGTAAGATTTACGAAATCGAGGAGTATCGTTATGCACCTTATATGTTCCAAGGTATAGAGTAGTGAAACACTTTTCGTCACATATTATGCGAACGGTGTCTATGCCGCTCGGAATGTTGTTGGGAGCTCTGTTTTGTCGCCAAGTCGAGTTCCTCGATGAGTTGTGCAATCATCTGATTACACCGGCAATGATTGTGACGATGTTATTCTTTAACTTCTGCCGTGTCAATCTGCGAAGTATGCGTCCGAGCATAATGTATGTATGGTTGTTTGCTTTTCAGATTTTTGGAGCCATAGTATTATACTATTCGCTTGTTGCATTTGATGAGACAATAGCACAAGGGGCGATGGTATGCGTTTTGGCTCCGATTGCTATGGCGGCGGTAGTGATAGGTACTATGTTGGGAGCAGCGGTCGAGAAGATGGTGACATACACGTTGTTGTGCAATATCGGCACGGCACTGTTTGCTCCGATTGTCCTGACATTGACCGGTAATGGCGATTGTACTTTTATGCAAATAGCATCGCGTATTGTGCCACTGCTTATTGTACCTTTTGTGGTGGCACAATTTTGCCGATTTACTATGCCAAGCGTCGCACAATGGTTTGCTTCGCATAGTCAGTTGTCGTTCTATATATGGCTGTTGTCGTTAGTTGTAATTATCGGCA